>DATCLV010000069.1:0-12999 GCA_036563745.1 Acidimicrobiales bacterium
GGTTACTGATCGGCACATAAGGTCAGCGGAAGTTGCGGGCGGGACGGCGGTGTCACCGACGTCCTCGGCCTCGTCCGACCAGCTCGTCCGGCGAGACCCGGCGTCCATAAGGTGACCGCCATGACGGAAGCTGCGACCGACGAGAAGATCCTGCTCGTGGAGGTGGCGGACCGGGTGGCCACGGTCACGCTCAACCGCCCCGCCGCCCGCAACGCCCTCAACCGCGCCCTCAGCAAGGCGCTCTGGCAGGCCCTCCAGGACCTGGAGCAGGACCCCGACGTCGACGTCGTCGTGGTGACCGGCAGCGACCCGGCGTTCTGCGCCGGGCTCGACCTCAAGGAGCTGGGCAGCTCGTCCGGCGTCACCGAGGAGCGCTTCGGCGTCGAGCGGCCCCACCGCTCCCCCGCCGAGAGCGGCCCGCTGCCCCCGATGACCAAGCCGGTCATCGGGGCGATCAACGGGCCGGCCATCACCGGCGGCTTCGAGGTGGCGCTGCGCTGCGACTTCCTCGTCGCCTCCGAGAAGGCGGTGTTCGCCGACACCCACGCCCGGGTCGGGATCATGCCCGACTGGGGCCTCACCGTCCTGCTGCCGCAGGCGATCGGCGTGCGGCGGGCCCGGGAGATGTCGCTCACCGGCAACTTCGTCGACGCCCGGACGGCCCTCGAGTGGGGGCTCGTCAACCACGTGGTCCCCCACGAGGAGCTGCTCCCGTTCGCCCGCAAGCTGGCCACCGACATCGTGTCGAACGACCAGGACGCCGCCCGCCGCCTCCTGCGCACCTACGCCGAGGCCGCGTTCGCCGCCGACGCCGCGGCGTGGGAGCTCGAGGGGGAGGTGGCCCGGGACTGGCGGTCGAAGATCACCGCCGAGCGCATCGAGGAGCGCCGCCGCCAGGTCACCGAGCGGGGCCGCACCCAGATCTGAACGGGCGGGAGCCGGCGGCCTCGGTGCGCACCGGGCGGGCCCCGCGTTCCGGGACGCCCCGGCGCCGGGCGGCCCCGGCCGCCCAAGGATGAGCCTCGTCCGCCGGCTGCGTGCCAGTCGGCGGACGACCTGCTCAGTCGGCGTCGGCAGCCTGCGCGTCGGCCGTGGCCGGCTCGCCGGCGTCGCTGCTCTCCGCCTCGCCGTCGGCGTCGCCGGAATCGGCATCGCTGCTGTCCGCGGCGCTGCTGTCCTCGGCAGGCGCGGCATCGGCGGCGGCGCTCGACTCCCCGGCGTCGCCGGACTCCTCGTCCTGTCCCGACAGGAAGACCACGGCGAGGCCGGCAGCCAGGATGACCAGGCCGACCAGGAGCGCAGCCAGCTGCTTGCCCCCCAGGCCATCGGCGCCCTCGGCGCCGATCCCCAGCGTGTCGGCCAGACCCCCGGCCAGCGCCACGACGGCGCCGATCGCCGCGATGGCGTAACCGACGGTGTTGTTCTTCAGTGCCTCCAACGGCCCCTCCTCCGTTAGGCCGGTCGTCGATGGTGACGACCGCTTCGGTGCCCGGCGCCCTACGGCGCGTCCGAGCGGCGCGCATCATACGACGCTCGCACGGGCCCCACCGGAAATCCTGGGCAGCCGGGGACCGGGGGTTGGTAGCCTGCGCTCACCAGAGAAAGGAGGTGGTCCAAAGCATGAGCGAAGGTAGTTACGGGACCCTGGAGGTGGCTGGCCGCTGAGGCGGCAGTCGGACCACCCGGTGGAATCCAACCAGCCCACCGTCGTCCGGTCGCCAGGATGTCGTCCCACCTGGTAGCAGCGAGACCGAGACGATTCCTTCCGACGAACGCTGGAAGCGGGAGGCCTGCGGGCCTCCCGCTTTCGCGTCCAGGTACGGGGTCCGGCTCCTGCCGGGGGCGGGAGGTGCCGCTCAGGTCCCGGCGGCCGCGGGCACCACCTCGGCGCCCTCGTCCTCGCCGTCGGCGCCGTCCCCACCGTCGCCGTCCGGTCCCGTCGCGGCGCCGCCGGTGCCGGCCGCGGCACCCGCCCGGGTCAGGCTGCGCAGCGCGGCGATCGCCAGCAGGTAGATGAGCAGGCCGGTCACCATCACCGCCCGGAAGCCGAACATCATGGCGGCCAGCGTGGTGGTCACCGAGCCGATCACCGAGGCGAACCCGTTCACGGCCCAGCCCCACGCCACGTACTCGCTCTTGTGCTCGGTGAGCCCGGCCACCGCGCCCAGGCCGAGCGGCATGAACGCCCCCAGGCACAGGCCCAGCGGGGCGAGGATCACGAACGCCACCGCGATGCGGGGCATCAGCGGCCAGCTCAGCAGGGCCTCGGTGAGCTTCGGCAGGCCGAACAGGTAGCCGGCGGCCAGCACGACGATGGCGGGCAACAGCACCCGCAGGGCCCGGTCGGTCCGGTCCTTGTAGCGCTCGGTGAGGAACGCCCCGATGCCGGTGAACAGCAGGATCGACGCCAGCGTCACCGTCAGCGAGTAGGTCGGGTAGCCGAGGAACAGGATCAGCCGCTGGATCAGCGACACCTCGAAGAACATGAACCCGAGGCCCAGCGACGCGAAGTACACGGCCGAGGTGCCCTTGCGGGGCAGGGCCTTCCAGGTGTCCTTCAGCGCGACGAACGGCAGCAGCAGGAACACGCCGGCCAGCACCGCGGCGATCACCAGCAGGAGCAGCAGCACCCGCTCGCCGGTGGCGTCCTCGGTGTCCCAGATGTCGATGGGGTCGCCGATGTTGCGGATGACGTCGCCGAAGCGGGCGAAGTGCCAGAAGAACGGCCCGTCGTCGGTGATCGGGGTGACGTCGTAGGGGTACGCCTCGTACCAGTCGTCGAGCTCGTCCTCCGGCAGCGTCAGCACGGCGCTGACCGAGTTGTCCTGGGCGTGGCCGGGCGCGTACTGGACGGTGGTGACCTGCGGGTCCTCCAGCGCCGCCCGCTCGTCGCCGGTGAGCGCCGCCAGCTCCTCCGGGGTCAGCTCCTCGAGCCGCTGGGCCGCGCTCTCGGCGGTGACCCGGGTGAACTCCTCGGTCATCCGCACGAACGTGTCCACCTCGTCGTCGGTGAACGGCGTGCGCTTCACCAGCACGGTCGACGCCACCGACGCGCCCACGTTGTCCTGCGTGGCGACCATCACGTGGCCCGACGGGTCGTCGATGCCCAGCTCCTGCAGGGCGTGGCGGACGGTCGACACGTAGCGGGTGGTGCGGTTCGCCTTCACGGCGTAGTTGAACTCGCCGAACTGCGCCGCCAGGATCCCGTCGTCGCTGAGGTGCTCGAGGCTCTCGACGATCGTCTCGCTGGTGTAGAGGTAGCTCTCCGACAGCACGAACGCCCCGGCGCTGGCCGCGTTCGACGCCGAGTAGCTGTCGGGCGCCGGGTACCACACCAGGTCGTACTCGTCGTCGGAGCGGGCCAGGAACGACCGGCCGTCCCCGTTCACGTAGTTGACCCGTGGGTTCTCGGCGATGTTGCCCGCGTAGTCGGCGAAGCGGCCGGTGACCAGCGAGTGGGTGACCGGGTTCAGCTCGATGGCGTCGATGTGGCGGGCGTCGAAGTAGAGCGAGGCGAGGATCTCGTGGCCGCCCGCGGCGCCGATGATCATCACGTTCTCGGGCGGCTCGTCGAGCACCGCGAACGGCAGCCGCCGGTCGTTGGTGTCGAAGCCGAGGCGCTTGCCGGTGGTCTCGATGTCGTTGTCGAACCGGTAGATGTTCGAGCCCAGCAGGCCGTCGTGGTAGAGCAGGTGGCGGTCGGCCCAGTCGGTGACGTCGACCCGGAACACCGGGCTCCAGTCGCGGGTGAGGATCCCGAGGCGCTCGGGCTTGCTGTCGTCGACCTTGGGGTCGGGCAGCTCGCCGTGGAACGCCACGCCGGCCAGCAGCACCACCGCCAGCGGCGCCCCCACGAGGACCCCGGGCCGGGGCGCGACGCCGCCCGTCCGCACGGCGGTCCACACGCCGACGGCGGCGAGCGTGGCGCCGGCCAGGAAGATGATCGCCGGCGGGCCGATGGTGCCGGCCAGGTACACGACGATGGCGCAGGCCAGGCCCGCGCCGAGCAGGTCGGCCATGTAGAGGCGGCCGATGTCGTCGGAGCGGCGGCCGAACAGGGTGGCGATCATCACGCCGATCGACACGAACGACGCGAACAGCATCAGGCAGATCAGCAGGAGCCGGCCGAGGTTGGTGAACGACGCGCCCGTGCCGTAGTCCCAGATGTCGTTGGTGGCGATGGGCAGCTTGGCGATCACCACGTAGCCGACGCCGATGCTGAGCGCCCCGGTCAGCGACCCCCACAGGACCACGGCGTCGGACCCGGCCCGCTTCAGGCGCCCCGACACCGCCACCAGCACGCCCCCGGCGCCGATGCCCAGCAGCGCCAGGCCGATCACCAGGTACGTGTAGTAGTAGAAGAGCTTGAAGGAGACCACCCGCGTGTAGCTGATCTCCAGGAGCAGCGACGCGAAGCAGATCAGGAAGATCTCGAGGTGGTAGCCGTGCTGCTGCTCGGTCGTGTCGGTCGCCGGAGCCGGGGTGGCGCCGTCGCCGTCGCCGTTCGACCCGTTGGCGTCGGTGGTGTCGACCGGTGTGGAGCTGGCCATCTAGCCCAACCTCTTCCCCGAGTGGCGTCGTAGCGATAGGAACGGCGAAGGGAAGGCCCCCCAAACGCCCCGGGGAGCATAGGCGCTCCCGTCCGGGCGGGTTCAGGACCGTGGCACGACCGTGGCCGGCACGTGCAGGCGCACCACGATCAGGGCCGCCACCAGGGCGACGCCGAGCAGCTGGGCGACGTCGGCGCCGGTCAGGCCGGCGACCACCGGCATCGCCACGATCCCCGCCTCCTGCAGCACGCTCGACCGCCGCAGCACCGCCCAGGTGCCGGCGAAGAGGGCGATGCCGACGGCCGCGGCCAGGGGGAACGTGGCCAGCGCCATGCCCACCCCGGTGGCGACGCCCTTGCCGCCCCGGAACCCCCGGGTCACGGGGGCCACGTGCCCGACCACCGCGGCCGCCCCGCAGGCGACGGCCAGCGTGCGCCCGTCGACCGCCCAGCCGAGCCCGGCCGCGGCCGCGCCCTTGCCGAGGTCGCCGGCGAGGGTGAGGAGGCCGGCGGTGCGGCCGACGTTGCGGAGCACGTTGGTGGTGCCGGGGTTGCCCGACCCGACGGCGGTGGGGTCGACGCCGTGGCGGCGGGCGGCCAGGTGGGCGGCCGGCAGGGTGCCGAGGACGTAGGCGACGGCGACCGCCGCCGCGGCGGTGAGGGCGAACGGCAGGGCGACGGCGACGGTCGTGGCGAGGGCGAGGGGGAGGTCCGGCTCCGGCACGGCCGAAGTCTGGCCGGTGGCGCACCGCGCCCCGGACACCGGCGGGACGCGGCGCGCCCGGCCCGCCCGGCTCTTAGCCTGGGCACCATGTGCCGGAACATCACGACCCTTCGGGGCCTCGAACCCGCCGCCACCCCCGAGGAGATCGAGGCCGCGGCCCGGCAGTTCGTCCGCAAGGTGAGCGGCGTGCAGAAGGTGTCGGCCAACACCGAGGCCGCCTTCGAGAAGGCGGTGCGGGAGATCGCCCACATCACCGAGCACCTGCTCGCCGAGCTGCCGCCCCGTCAGCAGCCGCCGCCCACGCTCCCGCCGCTCCGCCGGATCAAGGCGAAGCAGGGGGCCGCCGCGGGCGCGTCCACCTCCTGACGACGCCTCCTCCTGACGACGGCTTCGACCGCCCTACGCCTCCGCCGTGCCGAACGGGGGGCGGCCCATCTGCTCCCGCACCGGGACGACCGGCGGGTTGGTCAGCGTCCGCCGCTGCCAGTTGGCGCCGTCGACCACCAGCGTGTGGCCGCTGATGAACCGGGCGTAGGGCGAGGCGAGGAACGTCGCCGCCCACCCGAGCTCCTGGCGGTGCCCCACCCGCAGCGCCGGCTGCCGGGCGTCGTGCCGGACCGCGGCCACGTCGCCACCCAGGTTGCCCTGGATGTCGGCGGTCATGTCCTCGTGGGGGAACAGGCCCGGAACGAGGGCGTTCACCTGGATGCCGTACGGCCCCCACTCGACGGCCAGGGTCTCGGTGAGGTTCTTGACCCCCGCCTTGGCGGCGGCGCTGTGGGCGAAGCCGGGGCCACCGGTCCACGCGTAGCTGGCGGCCACGTTGACGATCGACCCCGGCGTGCGAGCGGCGAGGTGGCGGCGCCCGAACTCGCGGCTGCAGAGGAACGTGCCGTTGAGCGTGATGTCGACGACCGTCCGCCAGGCGTTGGGCGACAGGTCCTCGGCCGGCACCGGGAAGTTGGCCGCCGCGTTGTTGACCAGGACCTGGGGCAGCGCGAACCGCGCCTCGGCGGCGTCGAACAGCGCGGCGACGTCGTCGGCCTCCCGGATGTCGCAGCGGCGGGTCAGCACGTCGGCGCCCAGCTCGGCGATCGCGGCCTCGCCGGCGGCCAGGTGCTCGTCCTTGCGGCTGGCGATCACCAGCCGGGCGCCGAGGCGGGCGAACTCGAGGGCGATCGCCTTCCCGAGCCCGGTCCCGCCCCCGGTGACCACCACCGCCACGCCGTCGTAGGTGCGGGGCGGCAGCGCCGACGCCCCGACCGGTGGCGGGGCGGGCAGCCCGATGAGCCCGTCGTCGCGGGCGCCGTCGTCGCGGGCGTCGTCGCCGCTCGTGTCGTCGTCGGCGGCGCTCACGAGCCCGTGTACCTCGGCGCGCGGCCCTCGGCCCGGGCGGCGCGCATCTCGGCGAAGTCGTCGCTGCGGTTGAGGAACGTCTGGTAGATCATCTCGTCGGCCATCGACGTGCGGATCTGGGGCTCGGCGAGGTGGCGGATCACCATGCGCGCCAGCTTCACGCTGACCGCCGGGGCCTGGGCCACCTGGTGGGCCATCTCCAGGGCGGTGGCGTCGAGCTCGTCCGGCGGCACGACCCGGCTGACCACGCCGTGGGCCAGCGCCTCGTCGGCCTCCATGACCCGGCCGGTGAGCACCATGTCGCTCACCACACCGTGGCCGCACATCTCGTAGAGCACGCCGACGCCGCCGGTGTCGGGGATGACGCCGTGGCTCAGCTCCGGAAGCCGGAAGCGGGTGCCCTCGGCGGCGATGCGGACGTCGCAGAGCAGCGCCCGCTGGAACGACCCGCCCATCACCCAGCCCTTGCAGGCCACGATCACGGGGGCGTCGAGCTCCCACAGGCGCTGGATCGACCGGTGGGCCCGGCGCATCAGCTCGTGGTGGCTCATGTCGACCTTGACGTTGCCGATCGACCCGACGTCGCGCCCCGACGAGAACGACGGTCCCTCGCCCCGCCAGATCACGGCCCGCACGTCCGGGCGGGCGCACAGATCGGCGATGATCTCGAACAGCTGGGCGTCCATCGCGTCGTCGAACGCGTTGTGCTTCTCCGGGTTGTCGTTGGTGATCGTGGCGATCGGGCCGTCGATGTCCAACCGCACCTGTCCACCCATGACCTCTCCTCTGTTCGGGCCGCCCGTCTGACGACCCGTCAGAGCCTAGGAGTCGCGACCCGGGGACGGCTTCGGCGTGGCCTTGCGGAGCTTCGACAGGTCGAAGCCCTCGAAGGTCGACCAGTCCCAGCCCGGCCAGTTGACCTCGGGCTTCTCCATCGGCGGGGGCGTCTCGGGGAGGTCGCCGGCCGGCCGGGGGTAGGCGATCGGCGTCACCACCGAGTCGATCCTCTCGCCGACCGCGATGCCGGCCCGGTCGACGGCCGGGTGCGTCGGCGGGAACGTGCCGCGGGTCGAGCCGTCGGCGAAGAAGATGATCGAGTGGGCCTTGCGGACCGACGAGGTCTCGTTGGCCCCGGCGGTGTGGATGGTGAGGCCGTGGTGGAAGACCACCGACCCGGCCGGCACCGGCTGGAACACGGGCGGCACCCCCCGGGCCTCCGGGCCGTGCTCCAGGTCGAAGCCCCGGTCGGTGAAGATGTTGGCGAACTTGCGCACGCCGAAGCGGTGGCTGCCGGGCACGTAGCCCATCGCGCCGGCCTCCAGGGGCACGTCGACCAGCGGGATCCAGGCCGTGACCGTGTCGGTCTCGACGATCGGCCAGTAGGGCTGGTCCTGGTGGGGGTCGGTCCGGCGGCCGCCCGGGCCCTTGTAGAGGGCCTGGTCGTGCCAGACCCGCACGGCGGGGACGTCGAGGATCGCCGCCACGGTGGCGGCGATCGCCGGGTGGAAGGTGAGCGGCCGCACCTCGGGGACGTCCTCCCAGAGGTTGATGCACTGGTGGAAGGTCGACGCGTACTTCTCCGGGTGCTTCTGCTTGCGGACGTCGCCGGCGAGGCGCCGCTCCAGCCCGGCGTCGATCGCGGCCCGGTACCGCTCGACCTCCTCGGCGGTGAGCAGCCCGTCCACCCGGACGAAGCCGTGCTCGGCGAACCGCTCCCGGTACTCGGCCCGGCGCTCCGGACTCACCACGCCGTCCACGTCGACGTCCTGCATGCCGGTCCCCCGTTCAGCTCGGCCCCCCGGCTCGGCGCACCGCCGCTCCGGTCGGCTCCCAGACTTACTGGATGCTCAACAAGTTAGTTCCTCCGCCCGACGAAAATCCGATCGGCCACGACGCTCGGTACGCAGGGCGATGCGCTTCCGATCCACCACGCGCGCTCGCACCCTCCTGTCGTGGCGCCTTCGCCCACCTCGGCGCCAGCCGTGCCCAGCGCCGCCGGGCACCTGATCCCCAGCCGGACCTCGCGGCCCCGTCCCGGCGGGGCCCGAGGTTCCCGGGCCGCGCGGGACGGCCCCCATCCGCCTGCCCCGCGGCCCGTGCTCGCCGCCCTCCCGGGCCGCCGCCCGGCGAGGGCCTCAGCCACCACCCGTCGCGGGTTCGGCGCTCGGACCGAGCCCCGGACGCCCGGGTGCCGGTGTCCCACCGCCTACCGGCCACCGGCACCCGGCCGCGTCGGCGCCTTCGGGTGGTTCCCCTCCCCGGGCGATCGGCGCCAGGGCGGGTCGGCGCCAGGGCGGGCGGAGCCCGACGGCGGGATGCCGCGCGTCAGCCGGAGCCGGGGACGAGGGCGTCGGCCATGCCGCAGGCGGCCGCCACGAAGTCGCGCAGCTCGGCCTGCGTGGTGAGGTCGAACGCCGCCCGCCGCGCCACCAGCATCAGCGCCGGCGTCAGCACCAGCGAGCACCGGTGCGCGCTCTCCTGGGCGAGGCCCCGATCGAGCAGGCGCAGCTCCAGCTCCCCCGCCAGGTGCCAGTACGCGGCGTCGATGCGGTCGGGCTGGACCGGCGCCAGCACGTCGCCGATGTGCCACACCAGCCGCACCTCCGGGCGCTCCTGGCGCTGCAGGTAGGTGCGGATGAACGACGCGAGGTCGCTGCGGTGGCGCCACGTGCCGTCGTACGGGAACGCCGACACGTACAGGTGCCCGGCCAGCTTGGCCAGCAGGTCGATCCGGGTGGGGAACAGCGCCATCAGCACCCGCACGTCGATGCCCGCCCGACCGGCGACCTTCTCGAGCGACGCCTCCACGGTGCCGTCCTCGATGAACACGGACGTGGCGGCCGCCAGGACCCGCTGGCGGAGGTCGATCTCCTTCTCGAGATGCCCGAGTTCCCGTTGGGTCACGTCTCTCACAGCCACAGCCCTCCGCCGGTCGGCGGCCCTTCGGCGCCCCAACCTAGTGGCGTTTCCCTCCGCCGCGTGAGCAGACCCTCACGTTTCGACCAGAACTGTCACCGGTCCGTCATTCACGAGCGCCACGGCCATCTCGGCGCGGAACCGCCCGGTGGCCGTCGGGACCTGCAGGCGCTGCAGCTCCTCGACCACCGCGGCGACGAGCGGCTTGGCCTGCTCGGGCCGGGCGGCGGCCACCCACGACGGCCGGCGCCCCTTGCTGGTGTCGCCGTAGAGGGTGAACTGGCTCACCACCAGCGCCGCGCCGCCGGTGTCGAGCAGCGACCGGTTCATCACGCCGGCGTCGTCGTCGAAGATGCGCAGGTGGGCGATCTTCGCGGCCAGCTTCCCGGCCTGGGCGGGCCCGTCGTCGTGGGTCACGCCCACCAGGGCCAGCACGCCGGGGCCGATCTCGCCCACCACCTCGTCGCCCACGGTCACGCTCGCCCGCCGGACCCTCTGCACCACGGCTCGCACGGCGCCCGACGATACGCAGCAACCCGGCCGACGCCGGGCATCCTTCCCGGATGAGCGACCGACCGCGGCCCGACGTCGTGCTCGTGCGGCACGGTGCGACCGAGTGGACGATGACCCGGCGGCACACCGGCACCACCGACATCCCCCTCACCGAGGAGGGTCGCCGGCAGGCCCGGCGGCTCGGCGAGGTGCTGGCCCGCTCGGGTGAGCGGTTCGGCCGGGTGCTGTCGAGCCCGCTGTCCCGGGCGCTGGACACGTGCCGCCTGGCGCTGGCGGGGGCCGGTGGGGCGGTCGGGTCCGGCTTCGACATCGAGGTGCGCGACGAGCTGCGGGAGTGGGACTACGGCGACTACGAGGGCCGGACGTCGGCCGACATCCGGGCGTCGGCGCCCGGCTGGCTGCTGTGGACCGACGGGGTGCCCGGCGGCGAGACGATCGACGCCATCGCCGAGCGGGTCGACCGGGTCATCGCCGACATCCGCTCGGGCGACGGTCGGGCGGGCGGAGGTGCCCCGGGTGGGGCTGGGGGTGGGCCGGTCGCCCCCGCCGCCGGGCCGGTCGCCGTGTTCGCCCACGGGCACCTGCTGCGGGTGTTCGCCGCCCGCTGGCTCGGGCAGCCGCCGACCCTCGGCGCCCACCTCGGGCTCGCCCCGGCGTCGCTGTCCCGGCTCGGCTGGGAGCACGGGGTGCCGTCGATCGCGCTCTGGAACGAGCGCGCCCACCTCACGGGATGAGGGGCCTCAGGGGGTGAGGGCCAGCCGCCAGGTCTGCCCGACCAGGTCGTGGCCGAAGGAGTGGTGCCGCTCCTCGTCGACCAGCTCGAAGCCGGCCCGCTCGTAGATGCGGCGGGCCTCGACCAGCACGTCGTTGGTCCACAGCACCAGTTCGCGGTAGCCGGCGGCGCGGGCGAACCGGATGCACTCGTCGACCAGGCGGGTGCCGACACCCAGACCCCGGGCCTCCGGCTCGACCAGCAGCAGGCGCAGCTGGGCGGTGGCGTCGTCCTTGCGCATGCAGAAGATCGACCCCACCGGCCGGCCATCGACCTCGGCGACCCAGGCCGCCACCCGCTTCGGGTCGGCCTCGTGCTGGTCGACGAACTCGGCGACCACCCGGGCGACCAGCCCCTCGAACGTCTCGTTCCAGCGGTACTCCCGGGCGTAGAGCAGGCCGTGGCGCTGGACCACCCAGCCGTAGTCGCCCGACACCATCGGGCGGAGGCGCACGGGGTCCGGGCGGCCGCCGGCGAGGATCTGCTCGATCGTGGTCATGGCGGTGGCGAGCTGGCGCTGCTGCTCGGCGTCGAAGCCGGCCAGGAGGTCCTCCAGCTGCTCCCGCGACCGGTCGTCCAGCAGCTGCGCCGCCGCTCGACCCTGGGCGGTGAGCCGGACCACCTGGCGCCGCCCGTCGGCCTCCGACCGGCGGCGCTCGACCATGCCGTCGGTGGTGAACCGGGCGAGGATGCGGCTGAGGTAGCCGGCGTCGACGCCGATGCTGCGGCGCAGGTCGGTCACGTCGGTGGCGTCCCGCTGGTGGAGCTCGTACAGGACCCGCGACTCGGTGAGCGAGTACGGGGTGTCGAGCAGCCCCTCGTCCAGGACGCCGATCCAGCTGGTGTAGCTGCGGCTGAACGAGCGGACGGTCGCCACGAGGTCTGGTGCCACGGTCATGAAGGAACTCTATGACCTGAGGCAACGAGTTGCTTGCCTGAGTCCACGACTGAACGCCGGTGTTCACCCCCGCTACGTTCGTTCGGGAGCCGCCGCCGGGGCGGCGCCCGCAGCGATCGGTGCCGCACCGCATCGAGCCCGTCATCGCTCACGCATCGACCACCTCACCGAGCTTCGCCATGCCCACCAACCCGCTCGACGCCACGCCACCGGCCGACCGGCCGGCACCCGCCGACCCCGGTGGCGCGCCCTCCCCGACGCCCTCGTCGTCGGCGCCCGCGTCGTCGCCGTCCTCCCTGCCCGCCGCGCCCCCGACGACCTCGCCCGGCCCCTCGTCGGCGGCGCCGCCGTCGCCGACCTGGCCCCCACCGTCGGCGGCCCCGGGTGCCGGACCGGCGGCCCCGGGTGCCGCGCCGGGGGAGGCGCCGGCCTTCCCGCCGCCGGCGGGCGGGCCGGGCCCATCGCGTCCGCCGGCGCCGACCGGTCCCGGCACCGCGGCCCCGCCCCCACCGGGTTCGCCGCCCGGGCCCGGGTACCCACCGGCCCCACGGCCCGGCGGCCCGGTGCCACCGCCGACCCCGGGCTACGGGCCCGGCCCGATGCCGCCTCCCGGACCGGGCGCGCCGCCGGTCCCGCCCGGACCGGCCTCGTGGGGTGGCCCGCCGGGGCCCGGCTACGGCTACGGCCCCGGGTACGGGCGGCCCGAGCCCGAGGTGCGCCACCGTCCGGGTCCGGGTGCCGTCGTGGCGGTCCTGGGCTTGGTGGCCGTGATCATGTCGCTCTTCGGCCTGCCGTGGGTGTCGGCGGGCGGCCGGGACGTGAGCTTCCCCGACATCCGGGAGATCTACGACGACCTCCCGGCCGGTGCCGACGGGCCGGCCGGCGGCGCGACCGGCGACGACTACATGGAGGTCTACGCCGGTGGGCTCTGGGTGGCGACGCTGCTCTTCGCCGCCCTGGCGGTGCTGGTCGCCACGCTGCTGGTGCCGACCTCGCCGGTGGCCCGGGTGCTCGTCGGCTGCATCACGTTCGGGGTGGTCGGCGCCATCGTGATGGCGGCCGACAAGAAGGGGACGGCCGGCCCCCGCATCTGCGGCGTGTTCATGGCGATCGTCGCCGGGGCGCTGCACGGGTTCGCCGTCTTCGCCCTGTTCGACGGCCCCGGCCCCTCGCCCGCCTACGGCGTGTGGCTCGGGTTCCTCGGCGTCGCGGCGATCGTCGTCGGCTCCCTCATGGGCACCCGCACCGCCCCCGCCCCACCCCCAACCCCC
>DATCLV010000549.1:0-6521 GCA_036563745.1 Acidimicrobiales bacterium
TCGCCCTACAAGCCCCAGTGGGACGCCGCCCGCGGCGCCTACATCCAGTGGGACCCGAACCGCAGCCGCTGGCTCCAGTGGGACGACACGGCCAAGGAGTGGCACCCGATCTGATCAGGACCGACCGCCGGGCGTCGACGCCGACCGACGCCCGGTGTCACTCCTCCACGATCAGGAACGGTGGAGCGTCGACACCGAGCGGAGCCGCCGCTCGAGGTGGTGCTCGAGCGCCTTGGTGGCCAGGTGGTCGACCTCCGACGTGTGCGGTGACACCGGCTCGTTGAGGGCCTCGCCCAGCTTCCCGCCCAGGATCCGCTGCAGCACGTCCACGGCCTCCGGGCTGAGCGGGTGGCCCTGCCGGTGGGCGGCGCAGCGCAGGCCGCCCTCCTCGATCGCCCACGACACCAGCGGCCCCTCGGCGCCGCACACCGCGCACTCGTCCACCTGCGGCCGGTAGCCCTCCAGGGCCAGCACCTTCAGGAAGAAGGCGGGCACCACCAGCGGCGTGTCGCGGGTGGCGAGGGCCTGCAGCGCGCCCACCAGCATCCGGTAGAGGCGGGGGTTGGCCTGGCGCTCGAGGGCGATCTGGTCGGCGGTCTCCAGCATCGACACGGCCCGGGCGAGGCGCTCGTAGTCGTCGCGCAGGGGGCCGAAGTGGTCGATCGTCTCGGCCTGGGTGACGATGTCCAGCTCACGACCCTCGTAGAGCAGCAGCTGGACGTGCGACGGAGGCTCCAGGCGACCGCCGAAGCGGCTCTTGGTCTTGCGGACGCCCTTGGCGACGGCGCGCACCTTCCCGCGGTCGCGGGTCAGGAAGGTGATGATGCGGTCGGCCTCGCCCAGCTTGTGGGTCCGCAGGACGACGCCGCGCTCGTGGTAGAGCGACACGCCCCCGACGGTAGACCGGTCGCGCCCGGTCGGCGCCTACCGGTTCACACGCCGCCGAAGCGGCGGTCCCGACGCTGGAACTCGCGGATGGCGGCGAAGAGGTCCTCGCGCCGGAAGTCGGGCCACAGCACGTCGGTGAACACCAGCTCGCTGTAGGCCAGCTCCCACAGCAGGAAGTTGGAGATGCGGTACTCGCCGGAGGTGCGGACGACCAGGTCGGGGTCGGGCATCTCGGGGTCGTACAGGTGCTCCCGCAGCACCTTCTCGTTCACCTTGCTGGCGGGGATGCCCTGGTTCATCATCGCCTTGACGGCGTCGATGATCTCGGCCCGGCCGCCGTAGTTGAAGGCGAGGGTGAGGGTCAGCTTCTGGTTCTTGCTGGTCATCTCGACCGACTCGTCGATGTGGCGGAGGAGCCGGCGGGGCACCCGCCAGTCACGACGGCCGATCACGCGCACCCGCACGTCGAGGTCGTGCAGCTCGTCGCGGCGCCGGAGCAGCAGCGACTCGTTGAACCGCATGAGGTAGCGGACCTCGTCGGTCGGGCGCTTCCAGTTCTCCGTGGAGAAGGCGTAGACGGTGAGCCACTTGAGCCCGACCTCGAGGGCGCCGTGGACCGTGTCGAACAGCGCCTCCTCGCCCGCGGCGTGACCATCGGTGCGGGGCAACCCACGGCGCTGGGCCCAGCGCCCGTTGCCGTCCATCACGCAGGCGACGTGGACGGGGACGCGATTGGGGTCGATGGCCTCGGGGAACACGACAGGCAAACTACCTGCCCGCTGCCGGGGCCTGCGGAGGGAACGGTCCCCGCGCGGGCGCCGCGGCGACAAACTCCCAGCGGTGTTCGCGAAATGTTCAAAAGGCTGACACAGGTCCTCCCATGGCTCCGGGCCCACGTGCGACCGGTCGACGTCGTCCTGACCGTCCACGAGCGGGTCAACGCCGTCGGCGGCGGGGCCTACTCGTCGGCCCTGGCGCTGGCGGGGCTGCTGTCGCTGTTCCCGCTGCTGCTGGTCGGGATCGCCGTGGTGGGGTTCTTCTCGGCCGGCGACGTCGACCTGGCGGGTGACACGGTCGAGCGCCTCGGCCTCGAGGGCCAGGCGGCCGACACCCTGCTCGACGGGTTCGCCGCCGCCGAGCGCACCCGGGGCGCGGTCACCGTGATCGGCTTCGTGGGCCTGCTGTGGTCGGGCCTGGCGGTGGTCGACACCACGTCGGCGATGATCAACACGGTCTGGCAGGTGACGGGCCGGGGTCTGGTCGGGAAGCTGCACCAGCTGGCCTGGGTCGCCGGCGCCGGCACCCTGTTCCTGGCCTCGACGGCCGCGCTGTCGCTGGTGAGCGTCTTGCCGGGGCCCGCCGCGGTGCCCCCGATCCTGCTCGGCGCGGTGGTCGACGGGCTGCTGGTGCTCTGGACGTTCCGGACGCTCGCCAACGTCGGCGTCCCCTGGCGGGCGCACGTGCCGGGGGCCGTCGTGGCGGCGATCGGGTTCGGGGCGCTGAAGCTGGCCGCCGGGTTCTACGTGCCGCGGCTGGTGACGTCGTCCTCGGCGCTGTACGGGTCGATCGGCGTGGTGTTCGCCCTGCTGGCGTGGTTCGTGCTGGGGGCGAAGCTGCTGATGTACGCGACGGCGTACAACGTGGTGCGCTACGAGACGGGCCACGGCACGGTGCAGGTGCCGATCGAGGTGCCGCACATCGAGGGCGAGCGGCCGGTGGAGGTGACCCGCGGCGGCGCGGTCGCCGAGTCCCACCCCGAACCCGACGATCCGAACCTGCCCCCGGACGGGGGAGCTCGCTCCCCCGCTACGCGGGCAGGTTCGTCGTAGGCCGTGTCCTGGGCGGGCCGCTCCCGGTCACGCCAGGGAGCGACGGACCTCCAGGTGGGCCGCGTCGTTGAAGCGGGCCAGCAGCCAGCGACCGCTGTCGTCGCGGACCCATTCGGTGAGCGACGTGTTGGCGATCTCGGTCGTCACCCACGACGGCTGCAGGCCCAGCAGGACGAGGATGCCGGCCAGGATCACCCCGCCGTGGCTGACCACCAGCACCGTGCCGTCCCGGTGCTCCTTGGCCAACCGGTCGATCGCGCCCCGCACCCGGCGCAGGAACGTGTTGTAGCTCTCGCCACCGGGTGACAACGCCCGATCGGGCTCGGCCAGCGGGTCGAACGTGCCGTAGCGCTGGACGAAGGCGTCCCAGGTCAGCCCGTCCCCCTCCCCCGGGTGGCGCTCGCAGAGGTCGCAGTAGCGGGGGATCCCGTCGGCGGGCACCCCGATCCCCTTCGCCAGGATGTCGGCGGTCTCGACCGCCCGGGGCAGCACGCTGGTCACGATGGCGTCGGCGGTGAAGGCGTTGGCGACGAGCCGGTCGCGCAGCGCCTCGGTCTGGCGGCGACCGGTCTCGGACAGGCCGGTGCACCCGCGGTGCCCGCCCACGATGCCGCGCTCGGCGACGACGGCGTGACCGTGGCGGACGAAGATCAGTCGGGTCCTCCCGTACGTGCCCACCCCCTGAGTCTGTCGTGTGGCGCGCACCCCGCGTGCCGGACCCGTCCACGCCCGCCCCACCAGGGTTCTCGCGGCGATCGGCCGCGGGTCGTCCTTGACTGTCACAGGGGGTGCATAGGGTGACCCTCGTGACGGTTGAGCTCGTGCAGGCGGCATACGGACCCCCGGCCCTCGACGCCTTGGCCCGCGTCGTGGCGCAGGCCAAGGCCGACGAGCCGCTCACCCCGGTCACGGTCGTGGTGCCGTCCAACCACGTCGGGGTCACGGCCCGGCGGGCGCTGGCGTCGGCTCGGCGGCGGGTGAGTCGGCGGGGGTCGGGCATCATCGGGGTCACGTTCCTCACGCCGTACCGGCTGGCCGAGCTGCTGGGCGCCCCGGCCCTGGCCGCGGCCGGGCGCCGGCCGGTGTCGCACCCGGTCATCGCCGCGGCGCTCCGCCGCGCGCTGCGCGACGAGCCGGGGGTGTTCGGCCCCGTGGCCGAGCACGCCGCCACCGAGGAGGCGCTGGTGGCCTCGGCACGGGAGCTGGCCGACCTGTCGTCGGCGGCGCTCGACCGGCTGGCGGCCACGAGCCCCCGCGCGGCCGACGTGGTGCGGCTGTTCCGCCAGGCCCGCTCGCTGCTGGCGTCGGGCTGGTACGACGAGGCCGACCTGGTCCACTCGGCCCGGACGGCGCTGCGGGAGGGGCCTGGCGACCTGTTGGGCCACCTGGTGGTCCACCTCCCGCAAGACCTCACGCGCCGGGCCGCGGCGCTGCTGTCCGACGCCGCCGCCGTCGCGCCCACCACGGTGATCGCGGGGTTCACCGGCCACGCCCAGGCCGATGCCGGGGTCCGCCGGTCGCTCACCCGGCTGGGCGTCACGCTCCCCGATGCGCCGCCGGTCGACGGCCCGGGTGGTCCGGGCGGGTCGGCGGTCCCGGTCCCGGCGGGGTTCTCCTGGCCGGTGTCGCCGGGCGCCACGCGGGTGGTGACCACGTCCGACGCCGACGACGAGGTCCGCGCCGCCGTGCGGGCGGTGGTCGACGCCACCCGGGCGGGCACGCCGCTGGAGCGCATCGCCATCCTCTTCGCCACCGACCAGCCCTACGCCCGCCTGGTCCACGAGCACCTGGCCGCGGCGGGCATCCCGGCCAACGGCACCGCCCCGCAGGCGCTGGCGGGCCGGGCGCTGGGCCGCACGCTGCTCGACCTGCTGGCCCTGCGCCGCCACGGCTACCGGCGCAGCGACGTCCTCAACCTGCTCACCGCCGCTCCGCTGCCGCCCGACGGCCGGCAGCCCCGGCCCACCGCCGAGTGGGAGCGGCTGTCGCGGGAGGCCGTCGTCGTGGCGGGGCGGGCCCACTGGGACATCCGGCTCGAGCGCCTCGCCACCGAGCTCGACCGCCGGGCCGACGACGCGGCGGTGCTCGACATCCCCGAGGAGGCCCCGGTCGACGGGGCCGACGTGCCGCTCCTCGTCGAGCCGATGCCCGATACCGCCGACGCGGCCGATGCCGCCAGCTCGGCCGGGTGGGAGCAGCTGTCGCTCGTCCCACCCGAGGCCGCCCCACCGCTCGCCGCCGAGGCCCCTGCGGCCTTCGACGCTGCCGAGGCCCCCGAGGCCTTCGACGCCGCCGACGCCGCCGAGACTCCCGAGGAGCCCTCCTACGCCCGCTGGCTGCGGCGCCGGGCGGCCCGGGCCCGGGAGCTGCGCGAGCTGGTCCTGTACCTGATCGACGAGATCGAGGCCGCCGCCGCGGCGCCGGCGCCGTGGCGGGAGCGGGTCCGCTGGGTGCGGCGCCTCGCCCGGCGACTGCTGGGCAGCGACGCCGACCGGGAGGCCTGGCCCGCGGTCGAGCGCAAGGCAGCGGAGCGGGTCGAGGCCGCGCTCGACCGCCTGCTCGCCCTCGACGACGTCGACGGGGCCACGTCGCTCGACGTCTTCCAGCGCACCCTCGAGCTCGAGCTGGACGCCGACCTGGGCCGCGTGGGCCGGTTCGGGGAGGGCGTGCTGGTCGCTCCGCTGTCGTTCGCGGTGGGGCTCGACCTCGACTTGGTGGTCGTGCTGGGCATGGCGGAGGGGACGCTGCCGGTCCGCGTCACCGACGACTCGCTGCTGCCCGACCGCGAGCGCCGCGTCACCGACGGCGAGCTGCCGCTGCGGCGCGAGCAGGTCCATCGCCAGCGTCGTCAGCTCCACGCCGCCCTGGCCGGCGCCCGCTCCCACCTGCTGTGCTCCCCGCGGGGCGACCTGCGGGCCAGCAACGAGCGGATGGCGTCGCGGTGGCTGCTCGAGGTCCTGCAGCTGATCGAGGCGGTCGGCGCCGACGACGCCACCGCGGCCGGCCCGGTCGAGGCAGTGGTCGCGGCGCCCCTCGACGATGCTCCCGCCCTCCTGCGCTCGGCGCGCACGATCCACGTGCCGTCGTTCGCCCACGCCGTCACCCACCTCGCCTTCCCCGCCACCGAGCAGGAGTACCGCCTGGCTGCCGGGGCCGACTGGGCGGAGGGGAACGACCCGATCGTCGCCGCCGGCCGCGAGCTCCAGGCGGCCCGGCGCAGCCGCCGGTTCACCCGGTTCGACGGCAACCTGCACGAGCACCCGGTCCGGTCGCCGCTCGACGACGTCGTGTCGGCCACCCGGCTGGAGTCGTGGGCCAAGTGCCCCCACGCCTACTTCATGCGCCAGGTGCTGCGGGTCGAGCCGGTCGACGACCCGGCCGACGCGCTGTGGATCTCGCCGCTCGACAAGGGCTCGCTGATCCACGAGATCCTCGAGCGGTTCGTGCTGGCCGTCCTCGACGACCCGCCGAAGCCCGACGAGCCGTGGAGCGCCGCCCACCACGCCCTGCTCCGCGAGATCGGGAGCGCCGTGTGCGACAGCTACGAGGGCCGAGGCGTCGTCGGCCGGCACCTGTTCTGGGCCCGCGACCGGGCGCGGATCCTGATGCGGCTCGACCGCTTCCTCCACGAGGACAGCGCCTACCGGGCCCGCACCCGCAGCCGCCCGGTGGCGGCCGAGATGGCGTTCGGCCTGCCCGGCGCCGACCAGGAGCCGGTCGACGTGGCGATCGGCGGCGGCCGCACGCTGCGGTTCCGGGGCTCGGCCGACCGGGTCGACCTCGCCGACGACGGCACGCTCCGGG
>DATCLV010000073.1:0-4232 GCA_036563745.1 Acidimicrobiales bacterium
ACTCCAGCCAATGCTGCGTCTCGTTAGCGAGCACGCCCGGCAGCGCCCGACCTCCGGGTCGGGCGAGGATCGCAACACGTCGCTCGGACTCCACGAGCGTTGCCAGGTCCTCGGGCAGCGCCCGACCTCCGGGTCGGACGAGGATCGCAACGTCTGGTGCTGCCACACGCGGGCCGAGCGCACGCGCAGCGCCCGACCTCCGGGTCGGGCGAGGATCGCAACCTGCTACATCGACTGCCAGCTGTGGATGGAGCACGCCGCCACCGCGCAGCGCCCGACCTCCGGGTCAGGCGAGGATCACGTGGTTTGGCCGACACCGGTGGAGGTGATCTGCGGCCGGGCGCGGCGGTGCCCCCGGCGAACCGGGGGCACCTTGCCGGATCGCTGGGGCGCGCCGTGCGTCAGATGCGACGAGCGCGGCCGCGGCCTGCGGCGTTGTAGACCAGCAGTGCGATCACGGCGCCGATCACCGAGCCGATGATGCCCGACGTCTGGAGGGCCCCCTCGCCGATGTCCTTGTCGAACAGGACGTAGCCGAGGAAGCCACCGATGAACGAGCCCACGATCCCGAGCAGGATCGTCGCTGCAACGGACATCGGGTCCGGGCCGGGCACCAGGAGCCGGGCGAGATAACCGGCGATGGCGCCGATGATCACCATGGCGATGATGAATCCGAGCATCTCTTTTGCACCTCCGAGTGCTGCCGTCGGTTTTGGTTGCTGTCCCTTCGACGACGCTGGATGGTCTTCCCCCCTCCGCCCCGCCCATACCCGCCACGACGCGCGACCCCGTGAAATTGCGCTTGAAAAGCCGCCTCTATCGGCCTTGGCAACGCAATTTGGGAGGGGGACGGTCAGACGACTCAGACGATGAGGAGCCAGCCGCCGGCGACGAGGGCGCCGAGGGTGGTCACCCCGAAGAACCCGACCCACACCGTGCCGGGGATGCGGGTGAGTTGGGCCAGCTGGTCGGCGTCGGTGACCACGCCGCCACCGCCCTGCCGCCGCTGCCGCTGCAGCTCCCCCACCGGGCGCACCGCGCCCAGCAGCAGGAACCAGGCCGCGGCGTACCCGAACGCGGCCTGGGTGTCGGCGTCCGCGTAGAGCGACACCGCCACGACCACCGCCCCGGTCGCCACCAGCAGCAGGGCGCCGTAGACGTTCTTGATCAGCGTCAGCATCCCGAGCAGCAGGCCCGCGGCGCCCCACAGCATGATCGTCACCTGGTCGAAGGCCAGCAGGAGCACGCCCGCCAGCCCCACCAGCGACGGGGCGACGTAGCCGGCCAGCATCGTCAGGACCATCCCCGCGCCCCGGGGCTTCCCCACCGACAGCGTGAGGCCCGACGTGTCGGAGTGCAGCCGGATGCCGGTCAGCCGCCGGCCCGTGAGCAGGGCGGCCACCGCGTGCCCCGCCTCGTGCACGATCGTCACCACGTTGCGCGACCACCGCCACACCGAGTCGATGGCCACCAGCGCCAGGGCCAGCGCCCCGGTCAGCAGGACCAGGGTCGCGGGCGGGTCGACCCGGGTCGTGAGCGACTCCCAGTCGATCTCCGGCATCCAACCAGCGTGCCACGCCCGGGGCCGCCGGTTGCGGCGGATCGGCATCGGGTAGACCGGGCGCGATGCCACCGACCGCACCGATCGCCACGATGCGCGCCATCGTCCTCGACACCCCGGACGCCGTCGCCCTCGGCCGCTTCTACCAGCAGCTCCTCGGCGGTGAGCTCGACGACCGCGACCCCGAGTGGGTGACGCTGCGGGGCGACCACCTCCCGCCGCTGAGCTTCCAGCTGGCGCCCGACCACCAGCCGCCGGACTGGCCGAACCCCGACCGGCCCCAGCAGTTCCACCTCGACCTGACCGTCGACCGGGCGGCGCTCGACGAGGCCGAGGCGCAGGTCCTCGCCGCCGGCGCCACCAAGCACGCCCACCAGCCGGGCGAGGACCAGGGGTGGCGGGTCTACGTCGACCCGGCCGGCCACCCGTTCTGCCTCTGCTGGGACTGACGCCGAGCGCCCACCCGGGTGCGCCCGGCCGCCCGAGCGGGGCAGCCGAGCGCAGCGGGGTCAGCCAGGTGGGTCAGCGCCGCACGACGTCGAGCACGACCGCGGTGATGTTGTCGCGGCCACCCTCCTCCTTGGCCCGGGCCACCAGGCGGGTCGCCGCGCCGGCCGGGTCCGGCACCGACACCAGGATCTCGGTGATCTCCTCGTCGGTCAGCTCGTTGAACAGGCCGTCGCTGCACAGCAGCAGCCGGTCGCCCGGCATGGGGACGGCCTCCACGGTGTGGGGCTCCACCTCCGGGCTCACGCCCACGGCCAGGGTGAGGACGTGTCGCTCCGGGTGGGTGCGGGCCTCGTCCTCGCTGAGCGCGCCCGCCCGCACCAGGTCGGCGACGAGGCTGTGGTCGGCGGTGAGCCGGGAGAGACGGCCGTCCTGGAGCAGGTAGGCCCGGGAGTCACCCACGTTGACGACGGCCAGCCGGTCGTCGCCGCCGTCGGTCACCCGGGCCACGGCGGCGATGGTGGTACCCATGCCGGCCAGGTCGGGGTGGGCCTCGGCGTGGGCCCACACGGCGGCGTTGGCCCGGCGGACGGCCTCGACGAGCCCGGTGGCGGTGGGGTCGGCGGCGAACGCCTCCCGCAACGTCTCGACGGCCAGCCGGGCGGCGATCTCACCCCCGCCGGGACCGCCCATGCCGTCGGCCACGACGGCGAGGTCGCCCTCGGCGACCAGCCAGTCCTGGTTGATCGCCCGGACGTTGCCGGTGTCGGTGACCCCGGCGTGACGGATCTGGTACTGCGCCATCTGCGCCTCCTCGGCACGACGGAGGTGCCGGAGGGCAGCGGTGTACGACTCGCCCGTCTTGGCGGCACGGGCTCGGACCCGTCGCTTGCGCCTGCGGTTCGCTGTCATCCGGTCCTCCACGCCCCCGACGGCGGCCCCCCAGCGGCACCTCGGAAGCGGATCGACCGATGACGACGTGAGGACGGGCATCCCCTTTGCCCCCGGCGAGCCGGTCCGGCTGGGGCGGACCGATGGGGGTTGGGCGTACGTCTCGCCGGACAGGATCGTGCGCGTCCGCCGGTGGTCTTGTCAACCACCCGCCGGGCCCCGAGCACGCCCGAACGGGCGCCGGGACGGGCCGGCGAGGGTCAACCCGGTGCGCCCGGTGCGCCCGGTGTCGGCGGGCGGTCGGGCCAGACGACGTCGACGACCAGGCCGTAGTGGTCGCTGGCGAGGATGCCGGTGAGCGGCTCGTCGAACACCAGCTCCGCCCGCCGCACCTGCCCGGCGCCGTTCGGGCGCAGGAAGGCGTCGCCGAGGAACACGTAGTCGATCCGCTTGGGCGGCACGTTGAGCGCCCGGCAGGCCGGGTTGGTGTGGGGGTCGGCGGTGATGCCGGGGCCCGGGTTGCCGGCCGCCGCCCAGGCGTCGCGGTAGTAGGCCCAGTGCCCGTCGATGTCGGTGAGCGCCCCGAGGAACCGGATCTCGTCGGCGCCGGGCTCGGCGTTGAAGTCGCCGCACAGCACCGGCGGCAGCGGCGCGGCGGCGTCGCTCGTGGCCCGGATCGCCTCGTCGATGGCGACCACCTCGCGCCGCCGGTTGTACGCCTGCAGCGGGGCGGCCGACAGGTGGGTGCTGTACACGTCGACCCCCGCCGACCGCACGTGGAGCAGCTCGTTCTGGAACCGGAACCGGGGGTCGGGGTGGTCGGCGTCGTAGGGCAGGCTGATCAGCTCGTGGCGCTCGACCGGCCAGCGGGTGAGGATGGCGGACCCGAACCGGAGCGTCCGGTCGGGCCACAGCGGCTCGGGCATCGGGTGGCCGCCGAACCGCCAGTCCCACCGGGCCCGGCCGCCGGCGTGCTCGACCAGCCACTCGGCCGTGCAGGGCTGGTCGTCGGCCTCCCAGATCTCCTGGAGGCAGACGACGTCGGGGTCGAGGCGGTCGAGCCAGGCGACCACCTCGTGACGGCGGCGGTCCCAGTGGGGCTCCAGCAGCGATCCCACGTTGAGCTGGACCACCCGCAGCGTGTCGTCATCGGCTCGTGGCACCAGCGGCACGCCGCCTGAAGCTATCCCAGCGCGGCCCGCACGAGGGCGGCGACCCGGGCGGCCGCGGCCGGGTCGGCGAGGTAGAAGTGCCGGCCCGGGAGGACGTGGTGCTCGAACGGCCCCGACGTGTGCGGCCGCCACGCCGCGGCCTCCGCCGGGGTGGTCACGGG
>DATCLV010000074.1:0-1891 GCA_036563745.1 Acidimicrobiales bacterium
GCTCCAGCAGGTCCATGAGGCGCCCCGCCCGGGCGAAGCCGACCCGGAGCTTGCGCTGCAGCATCGACGTCGACCCCAGCTGGCTCCGGACCACCAGCTCCATGGCCTGGTTCACCAGGTCGTCATCGTCGTCGTCGCCCCCACCGGACCGGCCGCTGCCGCCCGAGCCCGGCCCGTCGTCGGTGCCCTGGACCGACTCGTCGAAGGCCACGTCGGGCGCCTGGCGCTTCCACACGCCGGTGATCTTCCGGACCTCGTCCTCGGTGACCCACGCGCCCTGCAGCCGGCGCGGCACCGACGAGCCGCCCTCCAGCAGCAGCATGTCGCCCTTGCCGATGAGCCGCTCGGCGCCGCCCTGGTCGAGGATGACCCGGCTGTCGGTGACCGACGAGACCGCGAACGCCAGCCGGGCCGGCACGTTGGCCTTGATCAGGCCGGTGATCACGTTGACCGACGGGCGCTGCGTGGCGATGACCAGGTGAATGCCCACGGCCCGGGCCATCTGCGCCAGGCGGCAGATCGACTCCTCGACGTCGCGGGCGGCCACCATCATGAGGTCGGCCAGCTCGTCGATGACGACGAGGATGTAGGGCATGTGGGGGAACTCGCGGACCGTCTCCCCCGCCGCGTTCGTCTCCGGGGGCAGGTCGCCCCGGCCGACCGCCGCGTTGTAGCCGGTGATGTCGCGGAACCCGACCTCGGCCAGCAGGTCGTAGCGGCGCTCCATCTCCTTCACCGCCCACGCCAGCGCGTTCGCCGCCTTCTTGGGGCTGGTGACGACCTGCGTGAGCAGGTGGGGCAGCTTGTCGTACTGGCCCATCTCGACCCGCTTGGGGTCGATGAGGATCATCCGCACCTGGTCGGGGGTGGACCGCACCAGGATCGACGTGAGCAGCGAGTTGAGGCAGCTCGACTTGCCCGCCCCGGTGGCGCCGGCGATGAGGATGTGGGGCATCGCCGCCAGGTTCATCATCACCGAGCGGCCGTTGATGTCGCGCCCGACCGCCACCTCCAGCGGGTGCTTGGCCTGGCGGGCCTCCTGGCTGGTGAGGATGTCGCCCAGCGCCACGATCTGGCGGCGCACGTTGGGGACCTCGACGCCGATCGCCTGCTTGCCGGGGATCGGCGCCAGGATGCGCACGTCGGGGGTGGCCATCGCGTAGGCGATGTCCTTGTGGAGGCTGGTGACCCGGTTGACCTTCACGCCCGGCGCCAGCTCCAGCTCGAAGCGGCTGACCGTCGGGCCGACCACCGTGCCGACCAGGCGCGTCTCGACGCCGTGCTCGGCCAGCGCCTTCTCCAGCGTGCGCCCGGTCTCCTCGACCGCCCGCCGGTCGATCTGCTGGGCGCCGCTGCGCTCCAGCAGCGTGACCGGCGGCAGCTTCCAGGCCGACGCCCGGGCCGCCGGGGGCAGCTCGATCTCGAGCTGCTCGGGCTCGCCGATCGCCGAGGCGGCCTCCTCGACCAGCTCGTCGACCTTGCGGGACCGGCGCCGCCCCGCCGCCTTGGCGGCCGCCACGGCCGCGGGGTCGAGCGGCTCCTCCAGCGTGTCGTCGTTGTCGTCGCGGGCCCCGCCCGCGCCGGCACCGCCGCGCGCCCGGCCGCGGCGGCCCCGGAACAGCTCGTCGCCGCCGGGCCCGAAGCCCGGGTCGTCGAGGTCGCGGTCGCGGTCCTGGTCGTAGAACAAGGGGCCGCCGTCGTCGACCTCGGGGACGGCGAAGAACGAGGCGATCGGCTGGGCGACCGCCCGGGCGATCGGGCGGACCCCGGCGGCCGTGCGGTCGGCGGCCACCCGGATGGGCGTGCGGGTGAGCACCACCAGGCCCAGCAGCCCCACCGCCGTGAACACGAGGGCCGACCCCCAGGTGGACAGGAGGCTGAACATCGGCCC
>DATCLV010000087.1:0-5347 GCA_036563745.1 Acidimicrobiales bacterium
GGTGCTACCAGTGGGGTCTGGCCTGCTGCGCCATCGAGATGGGCGCGGCGTTCGCGGGCCCCCGCTACGACGTGATGCGCCTGGGCGTGATCCCGCTGCCGGCCAGCCCCCGCCAGGCCGACCTCGTGGTGATCTCCGGCACGGTCACCGACAAGATGGCCGTGTCGATCAAGCGGCTCTACGAGCAGATGCCCGACCCGAAGTACGTGATCTCGATGGGGTCCTGCACCAACTGCGGTGGCCCCTACTGGGACAGCTACTCGGTGACCAAGGGCGTCGACCAGATCGTCCCCGTCGACGTGTACGTGCCCGGCTGCCCGCCGCGGCCCGAGGCCCTCCTCGAGGGGATCGTGCTGCTGCAGCAGAAGATCCGTCACGAAGACCCCGCCACCCGGTGGCGCGGCGACCCCATCGTCGTCCAATGAGCGATACCGCAGGCGGCGCCGAGACCGACGTCGCAGAAGAGACCGGCACCAACGGCGCTGCCGACCCCGAAGCCCAGGAGCAGGGCCCGCGCGACGAGGTGCGCGAGGCGCAGCTGGCGGTCGTCACCGACGCGCTGGGCGACCGGGTGCTGGGCAGCCACATCGCGCCGGGCCTGGAGCTGTGGGTCCGGGTCGACCGGGCCGACTGGCGCGCCGCCGTCGAGCTGGCGAAGGTCAAGCTCGGCTGCACGTTCTTCGACTTCCTGTCGGGCATCGACTGGGCGCCGTCGCCCTGGGGCCGCTACGAGGACGCGCTCGACGAGCCGTCCACCAACGGCTCGGGCCCGGCGACCAGCGGCGGCATCCCGCCGATCGACCCGGCCACGATCGAGCAGGGCTACGCCGGCGGCGAGACCCGGTTCCAGGTCTTCACCCGGCTCGTCAACGTCAAGAACCACACCAGCGTGGTGCTGAAGGTCGACGTGCCCGAGGACGACCTGACGGTGCCCAGCATCACCAAGCTCTTCGCCGGCGCCAACTGGCACGAGCGGGAGTGCTGGGAGATGTTCGGGATCAGCTTCGAGGGCCACCCCAGCCTCCGCCACCTGTACCTGCCGAGCGGCTTCGAGGGGCACCCCCTGCGCAAGGACTTCCCGCTGGTGGCCCGGATGGTGAAGCCGTGGCCCGGCATCGTCGATGTCGAGCCCATGCCCGCCACCGAGGAGCCCGAGGCCCCGGCCGAGGGTGAGGGTGGCGACGCCGCCACCACCGAGGAAGGAGGCGACCAGGCATGACCGCCGTGACCGATCGCCAGGCCCGGGCCTACATCGACGCCCAGGCCGCCGACATGCGGGTGAACGTCGAGCTCGAGACCGACGAGGGCATGACCCTCAACCTCGGGCCCCAGCACCCCGCCACCCACGGCACGCTGCGCGTGGTCGCCAAGCTCGACGGCGAGCAGGTGGTGTGGGCCGACGTCGTGCCCGGCTACATGCACCGGGGCTACGAGAAGCTGTGCGAGGTCCGCACCTACCCGCAGGTGACCACGCTGATCAACCGCATCGACTGGTTGGGCAGCTTCGCCAACGAGGTGCCGTTCATCCTGGCCGCCGAGCGGCTGATGGACATCGAGGCCCCGCCCCGGGCCAAGTACATCCGCACGATCCTCTTCGAGATGGCCCGCATCGCCAACATCGTCCTGTTCCTGGGCGACCTCGGCGTGCAGCTCGGTGCCGTCACCCCGGCCTTCTACGCCTTCCGCGACCGGGAGCACGTCCTCGACCAGATCGAGGCCGTGACCGGCGGCCGGTTCCACCCCAACTTCGACCGCATCGGCGGCCTCAAGGACGACCTGCCGAAGGGCTGGATCGCCGACACCAAGGCCGTCATGGAGCGGATGCGGCTCTACTGCGACGAGATCGAGGACCTGCTCTTCGGGAACGAGATCTTCGAGGCCCGCACCCGCGGCGTCGGCGTGATCCCCGCCGACGTGGCCCTGTCCTACGGCCTCACCGGCGCCAACCTGCGGGCCAGCGGGGTCGACTGGGACCTCCGCCGCGACAACCTCGTGGGCCTGGCCCACGACGAGGTCGACTGGCGGGTCTGGACCCACCCCGACGGCGACAGCTTCGCCCGCTGCTGGGTCCGCCTGCAGGAGACCCGGGAGGCGACGAAGATCGTCGACCAGCTCTGCGACGGCCTGCCGGGCGGCCCGATCATGGCCAAGGTCCCCCGCATCATCAAGGTGCCGGCGGGCGAGGCCTACGTCGAGACCGAGAACCCGCTCGGCGCCATGGGCTACTACGTGGTCAGCAAGGGCGACCTGGGGCCGTTCCGGGTGAAGATCCGCTCGGCCAGCTTCTCCAACGTCTCGGTGCTGCCCTGGCTGCTGAAGGGCGTCTACGTGCCCGACATCATCACGATCCTGGCCAGCCTCTACTTCATCCTCGGGGACATCGACCGATGAGCAGCACCGCCCTCTACGCCGAGCTGTCCTGGTGGATGCAGACGACCCTCCGGTCGGTCGGCGTCCTGCTGGCCGTGCTGCTGCCGGCGGGGACGCTCGTCTACGTCTTCCTCTTCAAGATGATGAGCTTCATGCAGAGCCGCCTCGGCCCCATGGAGGCCGGGCCCTACGGCTCGCTGCAGCTGCTGGCCGAGGTCGGCAAGTTCATCCAGAAGGAGGACATCATCCCCTGGCGGGCCGACCGGAAGCTGTTCGCCTTCGCCCCGTACATCGTGGTCGCCTCGGTGTTCCTGGTGTACCTGGCGGTGCCGTTCGGCCCGGACGCCTGGTTCGTCGACATCAACGCCGGCATCTTCTGGGTGCTGGCGGTGTCGTCGGTGAGCGTGATCGGCATCCTCGTGGCCGGCTGGGCGTCGGCCAACAAGTACTCGCTGCTGGGCGGCCTGCGCGCCGCCGGCCAGCTCATCGCCTACGAGCTGCCGATGGTGCTGGCCGTGGTCGGCGTCGTGATCCAGGCCGGCACGCTCAACCTCCAGGGGATCGTCGCCGCGCAGGCCGAGGGCGAGATCTTCGGCTGGGACGGCATCGGCAACCCGTTCATCCTCACGCAGGCCATCGGGTTCCTGATCTTCCTGATCGCCATGCAGGCCGAGCTGACCCAGACGCCGTTCGACATGCCGGTCGCCGAGTCCGAGCTCGTGTCCGGCTACATGACCGAGTACTCGGGCCTGCGGTTCCTGCTGTTCTTCATCGGCGAGTTCGCCTCGGCCGGCGCCTTCTCCGCGGTGGCCGCCACCCTCTTCCTGGGCGGCTGGAGCATCCCGTTCGTCGACAACGACGCCGACTGGATGAACGTCGTCGGCCCGCTGGTGCTGGTGGCGAAGATGATGTTCGTCGCCTTCCTGGTCTTCTGGGTGCGGTTCACCTACCCCCGCTTCCGTGAGGACCAGCTGCAGCAGCTCGCCTGGAAAGTCCTCATCCCGCTGTCGCTGGTCAACATCCTGGCGACCATGGCACTGAAGGTGGCCTTCTGATGAGCGAGCGTCCGTCTGCAGGGAGCGTGAGCGAGCGAAGCACGGCAATGCGCGAGCGTGGCCCGAGCGGCCCGGCCGACGGCCAGGAGCGGGTGTGATGGGCAAGGTCCCGGCTCCCAAGGTGCCCGGCCTGGTGAAGGGCTTGGGCGTCACGCTCAAGACGATGGTGAAGACCACCTTCCCGGCCCGGGGCATCAAGACGTTGATCCCGGCGCCGTCGGTGGGCGCCTCCACGGTGCAGTACCCCCACGAGAAGGAGCAGCCCGCCAACCGGGCCCGTGGGGTGATCGCGCTCAAGGAGGACAACTGCACCGTCTGCATGCTGTGCGCCCGCAGCTGCCCCGACTGGTGCATCTACATCGAGGGCCACAAGGACACGGCGCCGCCCCGCCGGCCGGGCGGCAAGCCCCGCCAGGTCAACAAGCTCGACCGGTTCGACATCGACTACGCGCTCTGCATGTACTGCGGCATCTGCGTCGAGGTGTGCCCCTTCGACGCCCTCTTCTGGAGCCCGGAGTACGAGTACTCGGAGCTGCGCCTGGCCGACCTCCTCCACGACAAGGACCGGCTGGGGGAGTGGATGCAGGCCGTGCCCGACTTCGAGCCCTACGAGGCCGGCTCGGAGCAGAAGCCCCGGAAGGTGCCGCGGTGAGCGCCGTGAGCCCGGCCGCCGGCGGGCTGCTGGCGGCGGACGTGCCGGTCGCGCAGAGCGTCTTCTTCTACCTGTTCGCCGCGGTGACCATCGCGGCGGCCGTCGCGGTCGTCACCACGAAGAACGTGGTGCGGGCCGCGCTCTACCTGATCGTCGTGTTCTCCAGCATCGTCGGCGTCTACCTGCTGCTGGCGGCCGAGTTCGTCGCCGTCACCCAGATCCTCGTCTACATCGGGGCGATCATGGTCCTGATGCTGTTCGGCATCATGCTGACCCGGGCCAAGATCGGCCGCGAGGTCGACCTCACCAACGACAACTGGTGGGTGGGCCTGATCACGGCGGTCCTGCTGGTCGGCGTGATGGGCTACGCCCTGGTCGACGCCTTCGGCGACGACCAGCTCCCCGGTGACACCCGCGTCGAGCAGGTCCTCGACGCCACCGGGCCCAGCAACACGTCGACGGTCAGCGACGCCATCTTCTCGCAGTACCTGATCCCGTTCGAGGTGGTGTCGGTGCTGCTGACCGCGGCGCTCGTCGGCGCCATCGTGCTCGCACGGAAGGATCGCGGCTGATGCTCCTCGCCGCCCAGGCCCAGGAGGCCGCCAACGACGGCCTGATGCTCAACCAGTTCCTGCTGCTGGGCGCCGCCCTGTTCTGCATCGGGGTGTACGGCGTGCTGGCCCGCCGGAACGCGGTGACGGTGCTGATGTCGATCGAGCTGATCCTCAACGCCGTCAACATCAACCTGCTCGCCTTCGGGGCGTTGCACAGCAGCATCAGCGGCGCCGTCTTCGCCCTGTTCGTGATCGCCATCGCCGCCGCCGAGGTCGGTGTGGGCCTGGCGATCGTCCTGATCATCTACCGCAACCGGCACAGCGTCGATCTCGCCGACGTGGACGCCATGAAGGGTTGATGGCTGTGTTGGAAAACGCTTGGGTCATCCCGCTCATCCCCGCGGCCAGCTTCTTCCTCATCCTCCTGTTCGGGAAGCGGCTGCCGTGGAAGGGCAGCGAGCTCGGCATCGCCGCGGTCGGCATCGCGTTCGTGCTGGCCCTGGTGGTGAACGTCCAGTGGTTCGACCACGTCGACAACCCACCCGCGGGCGACCACTCGGAGGAGACCGACGCCGGTCACGCCGACGAGGAGGAGGCCGAGGAGGCCGAGGACGAGCACGCCCTCGCCGTCGGCGAGTCGGCCGCGCCGGTCCTGCCGGAGGCCCCCGTGGCGCCCACCTCCGAGGAGGGCGAGGAGGAAGCCCACGCCGTGGAGC
>DATCLV010000093.1:0-2222 GCA_036563745.1 Acidimicrobiales bacterium
ACGGTCACGGACAGCCGCACGAACTCCCGGGGCAGCGGGGCCCGCGGCGGCCGGCGCGCCCCGGCCTCGGCATCCGCGTCCGCGCCGCCTGCGCCGTCCGTCCCGGGTGTGCCGGGGGCGGGTCTCGGTGGCGCCGGCACCGGGCGGATCAGCACCGCCAGCCCCGCCGCCACGGCCCCCATCGCCACCAGCAGCGCCACCCGCCCCGCCGTGGTCGTGGACCCGAACGCCACCAGCGTCAGCGCCAGCAGCGCCGACGACGCCGCCCGCCCCCACGACGCCAGGCGCTGCCGCTGCTGCGAGGTCAGCGCGTACGACAGCAGCGGCTGCCAGGCCGTGGCGTACAGGACCGACAGCACGATCTCGGCGGTCACCGCGATGCCCAGCGCCGCGGTCGCCCACGGGCTGGCCGGCGGCGCGAACACCACCAACGTCGCCAGCGCCCACGCCAGCGCACCGGTCACCACCAGGTAGATCTGCAGGTTGCGGCGGGCCTGCCACAGCGGGATGCGGGCCGCCCACAGCTGCAGCGGCACCGACAGCACGCCGCAGCCCAGGCCGATGCCCAGCGTGCGGGCGTCGATGCCCAGGTCCTCGACGGCGACGATCTGGAAGCTGGCCGCGCCGTCGACCCCGATCGCCCAGACGATCGGGTGGAGGGCGAGCGCCACCCCGTAGAGCCCCCAGCGGGCCCGTCCGAGCCCCATGTCACCTCCTGGTGTCTGCTGCCGTGCGGTCGTGGTGTCGTCGCCCACCGTCGTCCGCCGGCGCGCGGTCGTCGAGTTCTTTTGTCGGCCCGCGGCGCCCCGGGGGCAGGATGAGCGCCATGCGACGCGTCGTGTGCGAGGCCGTGGGAGAGCTCGACTCGCTGGTGGTGGTCGACGAGGACCCGCCGGCGCCGCGACCGGGACAGGTGATCGTGGACGTCGCGGCGGCCGGCGTCAACTTCGTCGACGGCCTCTTCGTCCAGGGCCGCTACCAGATCAAGCCGCCGACCCCGTTCACGCCGGGCAGCGAGATCGCCGGGACCGTGGCCGCGCTGGGCGAGGGCGTCGAGGGCGTCGCCGTCGGCGACCGGGTCATGGCCCAGGTGGGCCTGGGCGGCTACGCCGAGCAGGTCGCCGTGGCCGCGACGTCGCTCGTGCCGCTGCCGGCCGGGCTGAGCTTCGGCCAGGCGGCCACCCTGGTGCAGTCCTACGCCACGATGCTGTTCGCCTACACCCGCCGCACCCACGTCGAGCCGGGGGAGACGGTCCTCGTGCTGGGGGCCGGCGGCGGGATCGGCCTGGCCGCGATCGACGTCGCCCGGGCGCTGGGCCTGCGGCCGCTGGCGGCGGCGTCGACGCCCGAGAAGCTGGCGCTCGCCACCGGGCAGGGCGCCGAGGCCGGCATCGACACGGCGACCGAGGACGTGAAGGCCCGTGCCCGCGTGCTGTCGGGCACCGGCGGCGTCGACGTGGTGGTCGACCCGGTGGGCGGCGCCCTCGCCGAGCCGGCGCTGCGGTCGCTGCGCTGGGGCGGCCGCTACCTGGTGATCGGCTTCGCGGCCGGCGACATCCCCCGGCTGCCCGCCAACCAGGTGCTGTTGAACAACCGGACGGTGGTGGGCGTCGACTGGGGCGCCTGGACGCTGCAGCGGCCCGACGAGCACCGCGCCCTGCTCGACGAGCTGCTGGGGCTGGTCGACGCCGGGAAGCTCCACCCCGTGGAGCCGACCACCTACCCGCTGGCCGAGGCGGCCCGGGCGCTGACCGACCTGGCCGAGCGCAAGGTCGGCGGGAAGGTCGTCCTGGTGCCCTGACGCGGCACCGCCCCGCCCGCCGGGCTCGGGGGCCCGACGGGCGGGGCGTCACGGTCGTGGCCGGGTGGGCCGTGGTCGATGCCGTCGCGGTGGCCGGGTGCTCCGGCCCCGACGGGCCCGGCGTCAGCGCTCGGCCTTGTACAGCTTCATCGTGAGCGGGCCGAAGATCGCCACGAAGGCGGCGCTCCACCCGAACACCCACAGCACCTCCACGCCGTCGACGTCGCCGTGCATCAGGCCCCGGGCCGCCGTGGTCAGGTGGGTGAGGGGGTTGTTGTTCACGAAGCCCTGCAGCCAGCCCGGCATCGTCTCCGGGTCGACGAACACGTTGCTGGCGAAGGTCAGCGGGAACAGCAGCATCATGCTGGTCTGCATCACCGACTCCGGCGTCTGCATGGTGATGCCCATCGCCGTCCACACC
>DATCLV010000120.1:0-4909 GCA_036563745.1 Acidimicrobiales bacterium
GGGCCGACCCGGGCGCTACAGCGCCGAGCAGTCGCTGCTGGAGTGGTCGGAGGGCGGCTCCGCCCTCAGCCTCGCCAGCCCGACGCTGTCGCTGCCCGAGCTCCTCGACATCGCCGCCACCCTTCGACCCACCACACCCCCGTAGCCCCGCACCCGTAGGATCAAGGCTCGGCGGACACCATGGCGGCACAACCCATCCTCACCCCGGCACCCCCGGTCACCGGCGCGGCCACCCGGGTCCTGGCGCGCCCGGGTGACGGTGACGTGGCGACGGGAGGGACGTCGTGATCGGGCGCGCCCTCGGGCTGGTCGGCGCGGGCGTCGGCGGCGCCGTCATCGGCATCCTCGTCATGGCGTCGGCGCAGGGCGACGGCGGGTCCGACGAGCCCGTGACGGCCACCACCGGGCCCGCCCGCGTCGCCCCGCCCCCCGAGCCCAGCACCGACGTGCTGCTGGCGTGGACCCCCGGGTCCCTCGACCCCGCCCTCACCGACACCGCCCACGAGCTGCCCCGGATCCGGGTGGTGTCCGAGGTCGCCGCCGGGCGCACCAACCTGGTGGCCAGCCACGACAGTGACGGCGCCGCCGTCGACCGGCTCACCGACGGCTGGTCGATCCCCCTCGACACCATCGCGATCGACCCCGACGCCCACGCCCAGCTGGCCTCGGTCGCCGACCGGGGGACGGTCGCCGCGCTCGGGCCCGGCGAGGCGCTGCTGGGCCGCACGTCCGCCCGGCTGCGCCGGCTCGACGTGGGCGCCACGCTCGAGCTCGACACCGGCGTCACGCTGCAGGTCAGCGGCATCGTCGAGGACGCCACCGTCGGCGCCGCCGAGCTCGTCGTCGACCAGGCCACCGGCGCCGACATCGGGGTCACCGACCCCCGCTACCTCCTCCTCGCCCACGACGGCGACCGCGCCGGCGTCGAGGCCGCGCTGCGCGCCGCGCTCCCGGCCGGCGCCCCGGTCCGGTTCCGGGGCCAGGGCGAGACCCCCTACCTGCGCCACGGCGACGCCGTCCTCCCCCAGGTCAAGCTCAAGGAGCGGTTCGGCGAGTTCGCCTACAAGCCGCCGGCCCCGGGCCGGCGGGAGTTCCAGCAGGACCCCGCCTGGCAGTCGGAGAACCTCGTCACCGTCGACCTGCCGCGGCTCGGCACCGTCCGCTGCCACCGGGCCGTGGTCGACGCCATCCGCGGGGCGCTGGCCGAGATCGAGGCCGCCAACCTCGGCCACCTCGTGGACCCCGACGGGTTCGCCGGCTGCTGGAGCCCCCGGCTGGTGCTGGCCGAGGGCGACGCCGTGTCGCACCACGCCTGGGGCGTCGCCCTCGACGTCAACTACGACGCCAACCCCACGGGGCGGGCGTCGCTGCAGGACACGCGACTGGTCGACGTGTTCCGCCGCTGGGGGTTCACGTGGGGCGGCCAGTGGCTGGTGACCGACCCCGCGCACTTCGAGTACGTCACGCCCCCGGAGGGGTAGCGGCCCGGGGCGCCCCGGGCGCCCACGCTCGGCGTGGCGGCGTGGCGGCGCCTCGGGCGCTCAGATCTTCTCCAGCGGCGCCCACGACAGCAGCAGGTGCTTCTCGCCGACGTCGCGGAAGCGCACCACCGCCTCGGCCTTGTCGCCCTCCCCGGTGAGCCCGAGGATCACGCCCTCGCCGAACTTGGCGTGCCGCACGTCGTCGCCGATCTTGAGGCCCAGCGTCTCGGCGCCGCTGCGGCTCGGCACCCGGGCCCGCAGCGCCCCCTCGACGATCCGCTCCCGGCCGGCACCCACCCGGCGTTCGGACCCCGAGCCCGCACCCGAGCCCGACCCCGAGCGGTACCCGTAGCCCGACGACTCCCGGCTCGCCCGCCGCGACGCCCGCCGGTTGCCGTCGATGTCGTGGATCAGGTGCTTGGGGATCTCGTCGATGAACCGGCTCGCCGCGTTGTACTGCGTGCCGCCGAACAGCGTCCGGCTCCAGGCGTGGGTGAGGTAGAGGCGCCGCTGCGCCCGGGTGATGCCCACGTAGGCCAGGCGCCGCTCCTCCTCCAGCTCCTCCGGCTCGGTGAGCGACCGGAGGTGCGGGAACACCCCGTCCTCCATGCCGATCAGGAACACCGCCGGGAACTCCAGGCCCTTGGCGGCGTGCAGGGTCATGAGGACCACGTGCGACGGGTCGTCGTCGAGCTGGTCGGCGTCGCTGACCAGGCTGATCTGCTCCAGGAACTCGTCGACGGTGGCGAAGTCGCCGGCCGCGCCCACCAGCTCGGCCAGGTTCTCCAGCCGCCCCTCCGACTCGACCGTCCGCTCGGCGTCGAGGGCGTCGGCGTAGCCCGACCGCTCCAGCAGCGCCTCCAGCAGCGGCCCCGGGTTGCCCGCGGCCAGCGGCTCGACGTCGTCGAGCACGGCGAGGAACGCCTCGATGCCCCGCGCCGCCTTCCCCGACACCCCGGCGGCGTCGGCCCGCCGCAGCGCCTCCATGAACGACAGGCCGTGGGCGGCGGCGTAGGCGTCGAGCTTGGCGACCGACGTGGCGCCGATCCCCCGCTTGGGCTCGTTCAGCACCCGCTTCACCGACACCTCGTCGGCCGGGTTGACCACCGCCCGCAGGTAGGCGATGGCGTCCTTGACCTCGCGCCGGTCGTAGAACCGGGTGCCGCCGATCACCTTGTACGGGATGCCCACCCGCATGAGGTGCTCCTCCAGCACGCGGCTCTGGGCGTTGGTGCGGTAGAAGACGGCGATGTCGCCCCAGCGCAGCTCGGTCTCGTCGTGGAGGCGGGCGATCTCGCGGGCGATCCACTGGGCCTCGTCGACCTCGTCGTCGGCCCGGTAGCGGACGATCGGGTCGCCCTTGCCGCGCTCGGTCCACAGGTCCTTCGGCTTGCGCGACAGGTTGTTGGCGATGACCGCGTTTGCGGCGTCGAGGATCGTCTGCGTCGACCGGTAGTTCTGCTCCAGCAGCACCACCGTGGTGTCGGGGAAGGCGTCCTCGAACTCGACGATGTTCCGCATGTCGGCCCCGCGGAACTTGTAGATGCTCTGGTCCTGGTCGCCGACCACGCAGACGTTGCGGTGCTCGGCGGCGAGCAGCAGGACCAGGTCGTTCTGCACCTTGTTCGTGTCCTGGTACTCGTCGACCAGGATGTGGCGGAAGCGCGCGCGGTAGTGCTCCAGCACCGGCGGGTGCTCCCGGAGCAGGCGGAGCGCCTGGGCCAGGAGGTCGTCGAAGTCCATCGCGCCCGCCCGGAACAGGCGGTCCTGGTACTCGTGGAAGATGTCGCCGATCTTCCGCTCGAAGATCGTCTGCGCGTTGGCGACGTAGGCCGCCGGGTCGAGCGCGTCGTTCTTGGCGGCGCTGATCGCGTGGTGGACCGACCGCGGCGGGAACCGTTTCGTGTCGAGGCTCAGGTCGCGGATCACGTAGCCGACCAGGCGCGTGGCGTCGGCCTGGTCGTAGATCGTGAACTGCTTCGGGAACCCGAGCAGGTCGGCGTCGCGGCGCAGGATCCGCACGCACGCCGAGTGGAACGTCGACACCCACATCTTCTGGGCCACCGGCCCCACCAGGGCCTGGACCCGGTGCTTCATCTCGTCGGCGGCCTTGTTGGTGAAGGTGATCGCCAGGATCTCGAACGGGCTCACGCCGTGGTCGCGGATCAGGTGGGCGATGCGGTGGGTGAGCACGCGGGTCTTCCCCGACCCCGCTCCGGCCACCACCAGCAGCGGGCCGTCGGTGTGCGCGACGGCGTCGCGCTGGGTGGGGTTCAGTCCGTCGAGCAGCGAGGTGTCGGAGTCGGAGGGGGCCATTCGGACCCATGGTAAGTGCCGGGTGTGACGGTGAGGGTTGTGCGTCGGGCGCTCGGCTGGGTGAGAATCCCGGGCGTGAAGGTGCAGCGGCTGACTTCGACCGACGGCTTCGTGGTGTGGGACATCGAGGGGGCGGCAGTCTCGGCGGGCATCGTCCGCGTGGCCCCGAAGGTCCTGCAGGACGGCGCCGTGCTCCTGGCCCGCACGGTGACCTACGCGTTCGCGTCGTTCGGCGTGGCCGACGGCGCCGGCGCCTCGGCGGCGGTCAACGCCAAACCCGAGGACCGCGACGCCGCCTGGGCCGCGTTCGTGGAGGAGGTGCGGCCCCTCACCGAGTCCGGGCAGCTGTCGCTCAGCCCCGGGCTCGGCACCACCGCCGAGGACCTGGCGCCGCTGCGGGGCGTCGACCCCGACCCGGCGCTCCTCGCCGCCGGCGCCGTGGCGGCCGCCAAGGTGGGCGGGCCGCTCGACTGGCGCACCGCCGCCGTCGTCGGCACCGGGCCGGTCGTCGACGCCACCACCGCGGTGCTCAAGGAGTCCGACACCACCCTGGCCGACGGCCGGTTCGACGCCGCCTGCGACGTGCTGTTCGTCGCCGGCAAGGCCGGCTGCCTCGACCACGTCACCGCCGCCGCCGTCCAGGCGAAGCTGGTGGTCCCGCTCACGCCGGTGCCCGTCACCGCCCGGGCCCTCGCCGTGCTCGGCCGAGCCGGCACGGTCGTCGTCCCCGACTTCTTGTCGACCGCCGCCCCGCTGCTGGCCACCCACGACGGCGGCCGCGGCGACCCCGTGCAGCGGATCCGCGAGACCACCATCGAGCTCGCCGAGCAGGGCACCGGCATGTGGCTGGCCGCGGCGGTGCGGGCCGAGGAGTTCCTCGCCACCTGGACCGACGAGAAGCCCTTCGGCCGGCCGCTGGCCTGACCCGTCGCCCGGGCGGCGCACCCCCGGGCGGCGCACCCCCGGGCGGCGCTGCCGGGCGGGCCGCCCCGACCTTCCGGGCGGGCTACTCCGAGCAGCCGAGCGGCGAGAGGTTCGTCGCCACGCCGGCGGCGTCGACGTCGGCCAGCCGGTTGTCGCGCCAGTCGATCCCGCCGCACGACGAGTACACC
>DATCLV010000123.1:0-9208 GCA_036563745.1 Acidimicrobiales bacterium
GGCCGGGCGATCGGCGTTCCGGGGCGCCGCTCGCCTGGTGATCGGTCCTTGCTCATATAAGTGAGCGTTGATACAAAGGGCGGCATGGACCTCGACCTTCCCACCCAGTTCGGTGCCGTCACGCGCGAGGTGCTCGAGCGCGACCACGAGGGGACCCCCCACCGTCTCGTGGTGGCGACGCGCTCGTACCCCGCCCCGGTCGACGACGTGTGGGACGCCCTCACCAACCCCGAGCGCATCCCCCGCTGGTTCCTCCCCGTCTCGGGCGACCTGCGCCTCGGTGGCCGCTACCAGCTGGAGGGCAACGCGGGCGGCACCATCACCGGGTGCAAGCCGCCGCGCCACCTGGCGGTCACCTGGGAGTTCGGCGGCCAGGTCAGCTGGCTGGAGGTGCACCTCGACGAGGACGGCGACGGCGCCACGACCCTGCGCCTGGAGCACCTCGTCCCCACCGACGACCACTGGCGCCGGTACGGTCCGGGGGCGGTCGGCATCGGCTGGGACCTCACGCTGCTGGGCCTCGCCGACCACCTGGCCGGGGCGGAGCGGCCCGATGTGGAGCTCGCCACCCGGCCCGAGGGCCTCGACTACATGCGGCGCAGCGGCGACGCGTGGCGGGACGCCCACCTCGCCGCCGGCATCGACCCGGAGGACGACGTGCACCGCCAGGCGGCCGCCGCCACCGCCGCCTTCACGGGCGAGGCGGGTCCCGAGGGCCCCGGCGACGGCAGCACCGGCGGTGCCGAGGGCGCCGACAGTCCCGACGCATCCGGGGCGCCCGGAGGGGCGTAGGCGTGCACGCCTTCGACGTGCTGGGCGACCCGGTCCGCCGCCGGGTGCTGGAGCTGCTCGTGGCCGGCGAGCAGAGCTCCGGCGAGATCACCGCGGTCATCCGGGAGGAGTTCGGCATCTCCCAGCCGGGCGTGTCCCAGCACCTGCGGGTGCTGCGGGAGGCGGGGTTCGTGACCGTCCGGGTCGACGGGCCCCGCCGCCAGTACTCGCTGCTGACCGAGCCGCTGCAGGAGGTCGACGCCTGGCTCGCCCAGTTCCGCTCGTTCTGGGGCCAGCGCCTCGACGCCCTGGGCACCGAGCTGGCCCGGGGCAAGCGGGAGCGGCGCCGCCGCGAGGAGGCGGCCCGGAAGGCCGGTCGCGCCGAGGACGACGACGACAACGACGTGTCCGGCGCTGCGGCCGGGTAGGTGCCGTGGCCGGCCAGGTGCCGTGGCCGGCGAGGTCGGGGCCGACACGCTCGACGCCGACCATCCGCCGGCGACGTGCCGGCTACTTGCGGGACTCGTCGCGGGCCTGGGCGAGGCGGCGGGTCTCGGCCGACACCGGCGCGGCCAGGATCGCCGCCACCACGTCGATCAGCCAGCTGGTGAACAGCCGGTCGTCGGGGTGCGGGCCGGAGCGGGCCCGCCGGCCCAGCTCGACGGCGGCGTGGAGCAGCGAGGTGAAGCGCCGGTGGAGCCGCACGGCCTCCTCCTCCACCAGCGGCTCGGCCAGGGTGCGCCAGCGCTGGAAGCTGTCGGCCTTGGCGTCGAACGCCGAGGGCCGCATCAGTGGGTTGGGCCGGTTGAGCAGGTCGGCGTAGATCTGGAGGAACGCCGGGCCGCCGTTCGGGTCGGCGAGCTTGGCGGCCAGCGGCCGGACCAGGGCCGCGGCCAGCGTGCGGATCTCGGCCTCGCGGTCGAGGCCCCCGCCGTCGGCCGCCGCGGCGGCCCGCTCGGCCTCGTACTGGTCGAGCATGGCGTGGCGCCGCGACTCGACGTCGGGCATGTGCTTGTCGAGGATGGCCCGCACGACCCCGGCCCGGTCGGAGAAGTGGTACTGGACCGCGATGGCGTTCTTGGCCCCGGACGCCCGGTTGATCTCGCGCAGGCTGACCGCGTCGATGCCGTGCTCGGCGAAGAGGCGCTCGGCCGCCTCGATGAGGCGCTCTTTGGTCGTCGACGTAGCCATGGGTGTCCCTCGCGGGAACCGCATAATACGCTCGCATCACAGGTGTTATCGCAGCCGAGGGGGAACGACGATGCCGTACAACGCGGAGCCCGGCCGGGTCGTGCACGACGCGGACGCCCACATCATGGAGCCGCCGACCTGGCTGCGGGACCACGCCGACCCCGGCATCCGGGACCGGATCGAGCCGCTGCGCTACCCGGGCGGCAACGAGCTGCGCCAGACCGGCGACCCGGCCGAGCAGCAGCGCGACCTGCTCGCCACGTTCGAGCGGCTGGCGCAGCGGCACGCCTCGGACGAGTACCGGGCCGAGGAGGAGCAGCAGATCATGCTGCGGAAGAACTTCGCCGCCACCGGCTCGTTCATCCCCGAGGACCGGCCCCGGGCGCTCGACCTGCTGGGCTTCTCCAGCCAGCTGGTGTTCAACACGTTCCACAACCGGCGCCTGCACGACTGGGAGCACAGCGGCGACCTCGACCTGGCCTACGGCACCGCCCGCGCCCACAACCGGGGGATGGTCGAGTTCTGCTCGGTCGACGAGCGGCTGCTGCCAACGTGCTACGTGCCGCTGGCCGACTTCGAACGGGCGGCGGCGATGGCCGACGAGGCGATCGCCCAGGGCGCGGCCGCACTGCTGGTGGCGTCGGGCTGCCCGGCGGGCCACTCCCCCAGCCACATCGGGCTCGACCCGGTGTGGGCCCGGGCCCAGGAGGCCGGCATCCCGGTGGTCTTCCACGTGGGCGGCACCGGTGACCTGATCGACCGGAACTACTTCCGCAACGGCCTGCCGATCCCCCACGACTTCCACGGCGGCGAGGAGAACTTCCGCTCGGTCGACTACATGGGCATTCCCGGCCCGCCGGCCCAGACGCTGGCGACGATGATCTTCGACGGGGTCCTCGAGCGGTTCCCCGACCTGCGCATCGGGGTGATCGAGCAGGGCGCGGTCTGGGTGCCGTCGTGGATGCGGCAGATGGAGTCGGCGTTCGAGGCGTTCGCCCGCCACGAGGAGCGCCTGCAGAAGCTGTCGCTCCGGCCGTCGGAGTACGTGCGGCGGCAGGTCCGGTGCACGCCCTACCCCACCGAGGACGTGGGGTGGATCGTCGAGCAGGCCGGCCCCGAGGTGTGCCTGTTCTCGTCGGACTACCCGCACGTAGAGGGCGGCCGCCGCCCGATCGAGCGGTTCGAGGCCTCGCTGGGCGACGCCTCCGACGAGATCCGCCGCCGCTTCTACCGGGACAACTTCCTCGACCTGATGGGCTCGGCCGCCGCGGCGATCGCCGCGTAGCCGCCCGGGTGGTCACCGGGTTACCGCCGCCGGGGCGGGAGGGCGTGGTCGGCGAAGAAGTCGGCGATCACCTCGGTGGCGGAGATCGACCGGGTGGTCACGCCGACGATGTCGCTCGCGTGGCGGAGCAGGTCCGACCCCGGCCACGTGCTGCCCCCGCCCTCGATCCGGTGCAGGACGACGTCGGCGCCGGCCGGGCACGCCCAGGTGAGCCGGGTGACGTCGTCGGCCAGCGCCTCCTCGGCGGGCGGGTCGCCGTCGCAGCCGTTGCGGATGGCCCACGCCGCGAGCACGTCGGGCACCGGCGGGGCGACGACGTCCGGGTCGGCGGCGACGCCCGCCTCGCCGAGGGTTCCGTCGCCGTCGGGGGCGGGCAGGGCGGCGACCGCGTCGCCGAAGCCGCCGTCGTAGCCGAGGAACGGGTCCTCGGTGCCGTGGAACGCGACCACGGGGACCGGCCGCGGGGTGGCGCCCGGGTCGTCCCCGGCGCCGCAGCCGGGGACGGCGGTGACCCCGGCGACCACCGCCACCGCGGCGATGCGGTCGGGCAGCTCGCAGGCGAGCACCGACGCCAGCATCGCCCCGTTGGACAGGCCGGCCACGTAGACCCGGGCCCGGTCGACGCACAGGGTCGCCTCGACGTCGTCGAGGACCTGCTCGACGAACGCCACGTCGGGCGAGTCGGCGGCCAGCCGCCACCCGGGGAGCAGGCCGGAGCCCTGGGGCGTGACGGTCACGAACCCGGCCGCGTCGCCGTGGGCCCCGAGGCCGGTGTGCACGACGTGGACGTCGGCGCCCTCGGCGTAGCCGTGCAGGTCGACGACCAGGGGCACGGGCGTGCTGCCGACGTGGGCCGGGGGCACGTGACGCAGGTACCAGCGCTCGCCCTCGCCGGTGGCCAGCGTGACCTGCTCGTCGGTGCCCGGGACGGGCGACGGGGACGACGACGTCGGGCGGGTCCCGCCGGCGCCGCAGCCCGGCGACGGGTCGGCCGGGACGTCCTCGGCGGGCGTCCCCCGGGCCGCCTCGCCCGGGCCCCCGACGGTGGAGCCGGCCGGGGCCCCCGAGCAGGCGGCGGCCACCACGACCACGGCGACCACGACGGCGACGACCACCGCCGGCACGTGCCCGGCGCGCCCGGCGCCGCCGCGAGCCCCGGTTCGCCGGCCGGCACCGGCCACGTCACTCCCCCCGCAGAGCGCTCGTCACGGGCGCAATGTTGGCACGTTCCGCCAAAAACCCCCGGACCCTCTTGCACCTGGAACTGATGTGGCTAGCGTCACGTCGATCGCAGCACTAACGGACGTGGAGCTACTCGAGCAGGTTCGGAAGGGCGACGAGGCGGCGTTCACCGAGCTCTTCGCGCGGCACCGGGCGGTGGCCCGCCGGGTGGCGCTGACCTACCGGTGCCCCGGCGATCCCGACGACCTGGTGAACGAGGCGTTCGAGAAGGTGTTCGCCGCCGTGCGCCGCGGCCACGGCCCCACCGACGCCTTCCGGGCCTACCTGCTGGTCACGATGCGGCGCCTGGCGGCCGACCACGCCGAGCGCCCCAAGGACGAGCGGCTGGACGACGTGCCCGAGGCCGTCGCCGCGGCCGCCGCCGAGGCGCCGCTCGACACCGAGGAGCGCACGCTGATCACGCGGGCGTTCGAGTCCCTGCCCGACCGGTGGCAGGCGGTCCTCTGGTACACGGCGGTCGAGGGGCGCAGCCCCCGCGAGCTGGCGCCGCTGCTGGGCGTGTCGGCCAACGCCGTGTCGGCCCTGGCGTACCGGGCCCGGGAGCAGCTGCGCCAGGCCTACCTGCAGGCCCACCTGCAGACCTGGAGCCGGCCCCAGTGCGAGCCGCACCGGTCGTTGCTCGGCGCCTACGTGCGCGACGGCCAGAGCCGCCGCGAGCGCGCCGCCACCCAGCGCCACCTCGACAGCTGCCCGTCGTGCCAGGGCCTCGTCGCCGAGCTGAACGAGGTCAACTCGATGCTGGTCCGCTCGGTGGTGCCGCTGTTCCCGGCGAGCGCCCTGGCGAAGGCCGCGCCGGCGGTCGCCGGAGCCGCCGGGGCCGGCGCAGCCGCCACGGCCGGCGGTGCGGGCGCGGGCTCGGGCCTGCTGTCCAACGCGTTCGGCGAGGGTGCTGCGCAGGCCGCCCGGCGCGGCCTGGCGAGCCTGGCCGGCATCAAGCAGGCCGGTGCGACGGTCGGCAGCATCGCCGCCGCCACCGGGTTGCTGGTGGGCCTGGCCGGCATGGGGGTGTTCATGGCCGGCGACGGCGACGGTGCACCGGACGTGGCCATGCTCACCGCCGCGCCCGACACCACGCTGGCGCCGGCCACCACGACCGCACCGCCGGCCGCCGCGGCGGCGCCGGGCACCACGGCCCCGCCCGCGGTCGCCGCGGCGACCGACCAGTGCCACCTGCTCGACGTGGAGGCCGAGCTCGACGGAAGCGCGCTGACGGCCGGTGACGGACTCGACGACCAGCTGGTGTCGCTGAACGTCGACACGCCGCTGACCCGGGCGCTCGGCGGCGAGGGCTCGGGCGACGGTGACCAGGGCGGGTCGCCGGCGTCGCCGTGCGCCACGGCCGAGGGCGAGGGCGCGCTCTCGATCGGCCTCGACACCGACCTGGGCGGGGACGACGGCCAGCTCGCCGACGTCGACCTGGAGGTCCTCGACCTGGAGGTGAAGATCGAGCTGGGCACCGGGGCGACGGCCCTCGACGTCGGGCTGCCCGACGTGTGCGAGCTGATCGACGCCGGCCAGACGGTGATCTGCGCGCTCGACTCGCTGACCCCGTCGAACATCGCCCTCCTGCTCGACACCGCCGGTGCCGACACCGGGGCCACCATCTCGATCACCCGGAACGGCCGCACGATCGACGTGAAGACCGTCGACGTGCTCGGCGCGGTGGGCGACCTGGCGGAGGGCATCCTCGGCGGCACGCCGCCGACCACCACCGGCCCCGGCGCCACCACCGGTGCCACCACCGGCCCCAACGCCAGCACCACCACCAGCAGCACGGGCAACGGGCTCGCCGGCGCGCTGTCGTCGCTGCTCCCCCAGGGCTGAGCCCGCCCGACGCCCGCCCGGCGCCACACCCCCGGGCCCGGCAGGTTCGCCGGCCCGATCGGGCATGCTGTGCCGATGGAGGAGGAGGTGCTCCGGGTCGACGGCACGTGCGTGATCCCGCTGGCCGAGATCGACTGGCGCTACGACGTGTCGAGCGGGCCCGGCGGCCAGCACGCCAACCGGGCGCGCACCCGGGTCGAGGCCAGCTTCGACGTCGCCGGCTCGCCCAGCCTCACCGACGGCCAGCGGGCCCGTCTCCTGGCCCGGGTCGGCCCGGTCGTGCGGGTGGCGGCCGGCGACGAGCGGTCGCAGGCCCGCAACCGCGCCGTGGCGCTGGAGCGCCTGCGCCGCCGCCTGGCCGACGGCCTCCACCAGGAGCGGCCCCGCCGCCCGACCCGGCCGAGCCGGGGCGCCAAGGAGCGGCGCCTGTCCGCCAAGCGGCAGCGGTCCGAGCTGAAGCGGTCGCGCAACCGCCGGCACCTCTCCGACGACTGAGCCACGAACCGAGCCACGAACCGAGCCCGAACCGCGTCAACGAACGGATGCCCTGACCATGACCGACTCTCCCTCCGCCGCCCGCGCCGGCACGCTCACCGTCGGCGACCGCACCGTCCACCGGCTGGGCTTCGGCGCCATGCGCATCACCGGCGACGGCGTCTGGGGCCCGCCCCCGGACCGGGCGACCGCCGTGCAGGTGCTGCGCCGGGCGGCCGAGCTGGGCGTCGACTTCGTCGACACCGCCGACTCCTACGGCCCCGACGTGAGCGAGGAGCTGATCGCCGAGGCCTACCGCGACCTGCCGGCCGCCGACCGCCCGCTCGTCGCCACCAAGGGCGGGTTCCTGCGCGAGGGCCCCAACCGCTGGCACCCCGACGGGCGGCCCGAGCACCTGCGGGCGGCGTGCGAGGGCAGCCTGCGGCGCCTCGGCGTCGAGCGCATCGACCTCTACCAGCTCCACGTGCCCGACCCGGACGTGCCGTACGCCGAGTCGGTGGGTGCCCTGGCCGAGTTGCAGGCCGAGGGCAAGGTCCACCACCTGGGCGTGTCGAACGTCGGCGTCGACCACCTGCGGGAGGCCCAGGGCGTCGCCACGATCGTGTCGGTGCAGAACCGCTACAACCACGTCGACCGCAGCTCCGACGACGTGCTGGCGATCTGCGAGCAGGAGGGCCTGGCGTTCATCCCGTGGGCGCCGGTGGGCGGGAAGGCGCCCGGCGAGGGCGACGCGCTGGCGGCGGTGGCGGCCCGGCACGGCGTCTCGCCCGTGCAGGTGGCGGTGGCCTGGCTGCTGGCCCGCTCGCCGCAGATGCTGCCGATCCCCGGCACCGGCTCGGTCGCGCACCTGGAGCAGAACGTGGCGGCCGCCGGGCTGGAGCTCACCGACGACGACCTGGCCGCCCTGGCGAAGGCGCCGAAGCGGCGCCGCACGCCCCGCCAGGTGGCGAGCGACCTGAAGCGCCGCCTGCGCCGCTGATCCCGGCAGCCGGCGACCGGCAGCCGGCGACCCGGCCGGGCGCGGTCGAGCCCGGCCACCGAACCTCGCCCGGACGCGACGGCGGCACCGACCCGAGGGCCGGTGCCGCCGTCGGCTGAGGTCAGGCGTCAGGGGTTCGGTGACTCAGCCGTTGATGTTGCCCATGGTCCCGCCCAGGTCGGGGTGCTCGGAGCTGAACAGCCCCCAGTACGAGTCCCAGCCGGGGACGTTCCACATGTGGGTCATCCAGAGGTTGCCCAGCGGCACGTTGCGACCGCCCCGGGCCTCGCAGTCCTCGTCGGAGGTGCCGGTGTCACCCAGCACGCCGCCCCCGCCCAGGCACAGCGACTCGTGGACGTGCCACGGGTCGTTGGGGCCGGCGAAGCCCTCGGGCTCGCCGTCGCTGAACTGCAGGTAGCTGAGGCCGACGATCGGGCTGTCGGGCTCGGTGCCGGCGTACAGCAGGATCTCGGGCTCGGCCGGGTCGAACGGGTTCGCGAGCGCCTCGCTCTTCAGGTAGTGGGCGGCGATGCAGGGCACGTACGGCGTGATCCGCCGCCAGCCGGCCGCCTCGGCGTCGGCGACCGTCGGGTAGGCCTCCACGGCCTGGTCGGCCAGCTCGGCCTGCTCCTTGAAGGTGGCCTGCTCCTCGGGCGTGAGCGGCTGGTGGTCGATCGGGCCCCGGTGGCCGTGGCCGCTGCCGCTGGCGTTGCCCTCGCTGGTGATCCCGGCCTTCTCGCAGGGCGAGGAGCCGTCGGCCATGATCATCACGCCCTCGTGCTCGCCGTGGCCGTCGGCCGCGGCCTCCGCACCCTCGCCCGCGTGGTGGTCGGCGGCGGCTGCCTCGGTGCCGGCGTGGTGGTCGGCGGCCTCCTCGCCGTGGGAGTGCTCGGCGGCGAACGACGGGGTGAGCGCCATCGTCGAGACGACCGCCACCGCGGCGCCGGCCACGCCGAGACCGCCGAAGCCGAGCGCCGGCCGGATCGACTGCTGGGCCAGCGCCGGCCGCAGCAGCACGGCCAGCGAGATGAGCACGATCCCGGCCTCGAAGCCGGTGGCCAGGCCGTCGGACAGGGCGATGCTCTCGGCCTCGCCCTCGGTCGGCCCGAACGGCAGGCCGACGGTGCGCGACACCACCCAGGTGGCGATCACCGCCAGGTTGCCGAGCACGCCGAACAGCAGCAGCCGACGGGTGGGCCGGACGACGACGGCGGCTGCCCAGCTCAGCTGCAGCCAGGCGACCACGGCGAAGAAGGTGCCGTGGTACCACGTGAGGTCGAAGTGCTCACCGGCGTGGGCGAAGTGGATCACCCCGGCGCCGAGCGACAATGCGACCAGGAACCATCCCAAGTACCGACCAACGGTGCCGTCGTTGGTAGTCATCCTGACCCCCCGTTGAAACTTGCAAGTCAGGTGAAGGT
>DATCLV010000142.1:0-8816 GCA_036563745.1 Acidimicrobiales bacterium
GTGTACGGGCTGACCCGCACCAGCGCCTGCGCCGAGGGCGGCGACTCCGGTGGCTCGTTCATCTCGGGCAACCAGGCCCAGGGCATGACCTCGGGTGGCTCGGGCAACTGCACCTTCGGGGGCACGACGTTCTTCCAGCCCGTGAACGAGGTCCTGTCCCGCTACGGCCTCACCCTCGTCACCGGCTGACGACCAGGTCGACGGTCCGGGTCGGCCGGTGGGTGGACCGGCCGACCCGACCGCCGTCCCACGTCGTACTTGCCCCCGAAACGGGGAGCCTGCTCCCCGTTTCGGGGGCAAGTTCGGGTCTGGGTGCGGGTGGCGATCGTCGTTCTGTGGCTGGGCTTCGGTTGTCGCAGTGGCGTGGCTGGTGCGGGTGGCGGGCGTCGTCCGGTGGCTTCGGATGTCGTGGCAGCATCGGGGGGTGGTCGCCGTGTTGCGGGTCGGGTGTGCGATGTGGGCCCACAAGGCGTGGCAGGGGCGGTTCCTGCCGGAGGGCCTGCGCCGGGCCGACCAGCTCCCCGCCTACGCCACCTGGTGCACCGCGGTGGAGGGCAACACCACGGCCTACGGCCTCCCGTCGGCGGCGACGGTGGCGGCCTGGGCCGAGGAGACGCCACCCGAGTTCCGGTTCCTGTTCAAGCTGCCCCAGGTGATCACCCACCAGCGGCGCCTGCGCCACGCCGAGGCCGAGCTGCGCGAGGTGGTCGACCTGCTGGCGCCGCTGGGGGAGCGGGCCGAGGTGCTGGCGGTGCAGCTGCCCGCCGGCTTCGGGCCCGGCGACCTCGGGGTGCTGTCGGCGTTCCTCGCTCGGGTGCCGCCCGGCCACCGCTACGCCGTCGAGGTCCGGCACCCGGCGTTCTTCGACGGGGGACCGGCCGACCGGGCGCTGACCCAGCTGCTCGCCGACCGGGGCGCCGAGTGGACCACCTTCGACACCACGACCCTCTTCGCCCACCCGCCCACCAGCGACGCCGAGCGGGAGGCCTGGTCCAGCAAGCCCCGGTTGCCCCGGCGTCCGGTGGCGATCGGCGACCGGCCGGTGGTCCGCTACCTGGGCCGGGACGACGTCGAGGCGACGGTCGAGGGCTGGCAGCCGTGGGTGCCGGTGGTGGCCGGGTGGCTTGCCGAGGGCCGCAGCCCGACGGTGTTCGTCCACACCCCGGATAACGACGAGGCCCTGGGCCTCGCCCGCCGGTTCCACGACGAGGTCCGCGCCGCCGCCCCGGTCGAGGTCGCACCCCTCCCCGAACCCACGGTCGATCCCGGCCCCGCCACCCTCTTCTGACCACGCCTTCCGACCCCCCTCGTCCGGCCGGCGCTGGCAGCGCGCGCCACCGACGACGGAGGGCGCGTCGAGACGGCCGCCCATGGCGGCCGTCCGAAGGCGGTTCGGCCAGGGGCCCGAACCGTCCGCCCGGGCCCGGCGGGGTGGATCACGGTTGGGGGGAGCGACCGTGATCCACCCGCTGCCGGGGCGGGGGCGGGGACTCAGCCGACCGTCACCCGGGGCTCCGGGGTGGTGACCGGGACGGGCGCCATGCCGTCGCCGGCTTCCTCGTGACCGCTGCCCTCGATGTCGAGGTCGGGCAGCAGCCGGTCGAGCCAGCGGGGGAGCCACCAGTTGCGGTCGCCCAGCAGCTCCATCGTGGAGGGCACGAGGACCATGCGGACCACCGTGGCGTCGACGAGCACCGCCGTCGCCAGCCCCAGGCCCGCCAGCTTGAGGAACACGGCGTCCTCCAGCACGAAGGCGCCGAACACGGTGACCATGATCGCCGCGGCCGCCGTGATGACCCGGGCGGTGTTGGCGAGGCCGTCGGCCACCGCCCGCTGGTTGTCGCCGGTGCGGAGGTACTCCTCCCGCACCCGGGACAGCAGGAACACCTCGTAGTCCATCGACAGCCCGAAGAGGACGGCGAACATCAGCATCGGCAGCCAGCCGGGCACGGGTGTCGGTTCCTCGATGCCGACCAGGCCGCCCAGCCAGCCGCCCTCGCCGGCCAGCGTCATCACGCCGTAGGCGGCGCCGATCGACAGCACGTTCATCACCGCGGCCTTGACCGCCACCGCCAGCGAACGGAACACGGCCATCAGCAGGATGAACGACAACACCACGACGCCACCCACGATCAGCGGCAACCGGTCGGCGGTCTGCTCGCTGTCGTCGATGAACGTGGCGGTCAGCCCGCCGACCGAGGCCTCGGCCCCGGTGCCGGCGAGCGCCCCGGGCAGGACGCGGTCGCGCAGGGTGTGCACGAGGGATTCGGTGGCCTCGTCCTGCGGGCCGGTCGTGGGCACGACCTGCAGCACGGCGGCGTCGCCGGCCTCGTTCACGACCGGGGGCAGCACCGCGGCCACGCCGCGAGTGTCGAGCAGGTCGGCGGACAGTTGGCGGACCGCCTCGTTCCCTGCCCCCTCGCCGCCGACGTCGGCGAGGTCGACGGCGACGAGCAGGGGTCCGTTGGCGCCCGGCCCGAACCCGCTGCTGATCCGGTCGTAGGCGCGGCGGCTGGTCAGATCGGTGGGGTTGTTGCCGGCATCGGGCATGCCGAACCGCATCCCGGTGGCGGGCGCCGCCAGCACCAGCAGCACAGCGAGGGCGGCCAGGCCCGCGACCAGGGGACGCCGCTGCACCACCCGGCTCCACCGCCACGAGAGCGTGCGGCGGCCGTCGACGTCGTGGCGGAACCACGGCAGCCGGAGCCGGTCGATGTTGCGCCCGACGAAGCCCAGCAGTGCCGGCAGCAGGGTGACCGAGGCCAGCACCACCAGCGTGACCGCCAGCGACGTCACGAGCGCCACGCCCCACAGGTAGGACCGGCCCATCAGCACGATGCCGAAGATCGACACCACCACCGTCGAGCCGGCGAACACCACCGCCCGGCCCGCGGTGCCGCCGGCCAGCAGCACGGCGTCGCGGGGCGCCCGGCCCTCGGCCAGCGCCGACCGGTAGCGGGTGACGATGAACAGCGCGTAGTCGATGCCGACGCCGATCCCGATCATGGTGGCGATCTGGAAGCCGAAGTCGGGGACGTCGACGACGTTGGCCACGAGCCAGGCGCCGCCCAGACCCACACCGAGCCCGAACCCGGCGATGAGCAGCGGCAGGCCGGCGGCCAGCGCCGAGCCGAACGCCACCAGGAGGATCAGCAGCGCCGCGAGCAGCCCGACCGACTCGGAGCCGGCCTCCCGCTGCTCGGCCTGCTGGATCGGGTAGCCGCCGAGCTCGACCCGGAGGTCGGTCCCGTCGCTCTCGCCCGCCGCCTCCCCGGCGATGTCGATCACCCGCTCGACCGAGGCGGCGGGCAGCTGCTCGGCCGGCAGGTCGAAGCGGACCGGCACGATGCCCGTGGACTCGTCGGGCGAGGGGAGCAGCGACCCGACGGACACGACGTTGGGTGCCGCGGCGAGCTCGGTCGTCAGGTGCTCGACACGGCGGGCGACGGCCGGGTCGGTCACACGGTCGGCCGCGACCACCACGTCGACCGTGCCGCCGGCGAACGCCGGGAACCGGTCGCGGAGCAGCTCGACGGCCTCGGCCGAGTCGCTGCCCGGCACCGTGAAGTCGACCTCGGTGTCGCCGCCGGCCACGTTGGCCAGCACGGTGGCGGCCACGACGGCGGCCACCCACAGCGCCACGACGCGCCGGCGGCGGTCGTGGCTCCAGGCTACGAGTCGGCGCAGCATAGGCTGGCCCTCCTGGTTCGGTGGGGGATTTGGGACATGCCGTCACGATCCCGGACCGAGGCCCTGGTGTCGTCGCCCCGGAAGCGGCTTCTCGGGCCCGGAAGTACGTCGAGACGCGTACGCGCCCAGACGGATGCGCTGGGGGGCCTCGACTCGTATCGTCCCCACCGATGGATGCGCCCCGGGTGCGGACCCTCGACGTCGTGGTCGCCGTGGGCGTCGTCGCGCTCTCGCTCGGGGCCGCCGCGTTCCTCATCGAGGGCGACCGCGAGGCGGCCGCCCGCCCCTACGACGCCCTCGCCGTGCTGCTGGTGGTGGTCGCCGGCGGCGCGCTCGCGCTCCACCGGCGGGCGCCGCTGCTCGTGCTGGGCGTCACCACGGCGGCGCTCGCCGTCTACGGCCTGCGCGACTACTCGGGCGGGCCCGTCTACCTCTCCTGGATCATCGCCATCTTCGCCGTGTCGGAGGCCCGCGGCCCCGGCCGAGCCTGGGGCCCCGTGGTGGCGTCGACCGCGGTCGTGCTGGTCACGGCGGTGGCGGTCGGCGAGCACGTGGCCGGCGAGCGCCTGGTCACCGCCCGCGACCCGGGGGGCGTGGTGGCGGTGATGTTCGGCAGCTGGGCCGGCGCCGCGCTGCTGTTCGGCGGCTCGGTGCGGGGCCGGCGCGCCGAGCGGGCGGCGCTGGAGGCGCGGGCCCGGCACCTCGCCGAGACCCGCGAGGAGGAGGCCCGGCGCCGCGTCGTCGAGGAGCGGCTGCGGATCGCCCGCGACCTGCACGACTCGGTCGCCCACACCATGGCCAGCATCTCCGTGCAGGCCGGGGTCGGCGCCCACGTGATCGACGAGCGGCCCGAGGACGCCCGCGCCGCGCTGCTGGCCATCAAGGAGGCCAGCGGGGCGGCGCTCACCGAGCTGCGCTCCACGCTGGGCGTCCTGCGCTCCGGCGCCGCCGCACCCCGCGAGCCGGCACCGGGGCTCGACCGGTTGCCGTCGCTGGTCGAGAGCTCGCGGGCCGCGGGGCTGCCGGTCGAGGTGGTGGTGGAGGGCGAGGCCCGGCCGCTGCCGCCGGCGGTCGAGACCGCGGCGTTCCGGATCGTGCAGGAGTCGCTGACCAACGTCATCCGCCACGCCGGCCCCGCCCGCGCCACGGTGGTGGTCCGGCACGGCGACGGGGCGCTGGAGATCGAGGTCACCGACGACGGCCGGGGCAGCGCCGCCGCCCGGAACGGCTCGGGCGCCGGCCCCACGGCGGGCACCGCCGGCGCCGTCGGTGCCCCGGGTGCCGCGGCAGCGGACGCCGGCGGCACCGAGGTCGACGACACGACCGCCACCGGCGGCCACGGCCTCGCCGGGATGCGCGAGCGCGTCGCCCTCCTGGGCGGCGAGCTGACGGCCGGCGACCGCCCCGCCGGCGGCTACCAGGTCCGGGCGCGGATCCCGTGGTGATCCGGGTCGCCCTCGCCGACGACCACGCCCTGGTCCGGGCCGGGTTCAGCGTGCTGCTCGACGCCGAGCCCGGCGTCGAGGTGGTGGGCGTGGCCACCAACGGCGTCGAGGCCGTCGAGCTGGCCCGCGCCGAGCGGCCCGACGTGGTCCTGATGGACATCCGCATGCCCGAGATCGACGGCATCGAGGCCACCCGCCGGATCGCCACCGACCCGGCGCTGTCCCACGTCCGGGTGCTGATCCTCACCACCTTCGAGCTCGACGAGTACATCGTCGACGCGCTGCGGGCCGGGGCCAGCGGCTTCCTCATCAAGGACACCGAGCCCGTCGAGCTGGTGCGGGCCGTGAAGGTGGTGGCGGCCGGCGACTCGCTGCTGTCGCCCAGCGTGACCCGGCGGCTGATCGGCGAGTTCGTCGAGCGCATGGACCCCGCCCGCCAGGGGCCCGCCCCGGCGCTCGACGTGCTGACCGACCGGGAGCGTGAGGTGCTGGCCCTGGTGGGGCGGGGGCGCAGCAACGAGGAGATCGCCGCCGAGCTGTTCATCAGCACCGCCACCGCGCGGACCCACGTGAGTCGGATCATGCAGAAGCTCCACGCCCGCGACCGGGCGCAGTTGGTGGTGACGGCCTACGAGTCGCGCCTGGTCACCCCCGGCCAGGGCTGACCAGGGCCGACCTGACCCGCCGCCAGCCCGGACCTCAGCGGGCCGGCTCGCCGAGCCGGTCGAGGATGTTGCGGGTGATGTGCTCGATCTGCCGGTCGCGGCCCGCCAGGCCGTGCGCCCGGTCGGTCGACCGGGAGCGTGAGGTGCTCGCTCTGGTGGGGCGGGGGCGCAGCAACGAGGAGATCGCCGCCGAGCTGTTCATCAGCACCGCTACCGCGCGGACCCATGTGAGTCGGATCATGCAGAAGCTCCACGCCCGCGACCGGGCGCAGTTGGTGGTGACGGCCTACGAGTCGCGCCTGGTCACCCCCGGCCAGGGCTGACCAGGGCCGACCTGACCCGCCGCCAGCCCGGACCTCAGCCGGCCGGCTCGCCGAGCCGGTCGAGGATGTTGCGGGTGATCTGCTCGATCTGCCGGTCGCGGCCCGCCAGGCCGTGGGCCCAGTCGGTCGACCCCGAGGTCACCACCGTGGCCCCGGCGTCGTTGGTGTACGCGCCCAGCACCGCGTGCCCGTGGCGGATCCGCTCCACCGCTTCGGGGTCGCGGGTGCCGAACACCCGCGAGGCGATGTACTCCAGCTCGCTGGGCTCGCCCGGCTTGGGCGGGCGGGGTGCGGTCTCCCGGGTGAAGTGCTGCGTCGGGCAGGTGCCGAGGATCTCGAAGGTCGCCGGGGTCCCGTCCTCGCCGGTGGGATAGGGCAGCCCGTCCCGGTAGGTGAACACGCAGCCGTCGCACTCGTAGCCGACGACGGTGGCGCCGGCGCCCAGCACGTCGCCGTAGCCCAGCCCGGTGCCCTCGAAGATCCAGTGCCCGGCCCGGTGCACGGTGTAGCCGCCGAGCCCGGCGGTCACGTTGCGGCCGATCCGGTGGTAGCCGCCGCGGGTGAACGACACGCCGGTCATGTGGTTCTCGGGACGGTCGAGGATGACGTCGGACCACAGGGTGGTCACCTCGGCCTCCCGGTCGGTGCCCATGAGCGGGTCGTCCTTGAAGAAGCCCTTGTAGCCGACCATCACGTCGTGGTCGTCGCCCTCCAGGCGCACCTGCCACAGCGACGTGTTGCCGGAGAAGAAGGCGGCGTTGCCGCCGGCGGCGATGAAGTCCTCGACCGTGTCGCGCATCCCGGCCGACCAGTACTCGTCGTGGCCCACCGACAGGTACAGGGCGGCGCCGTCGAGGACCTCGGGGTGGAGCTCGAGGTCGGCGTTGGTGCAGACGCCGATCGTGTAGCCCTCCCGCTCGGTCCACTCGAGGAACGGGTGCTCCCAGTCGGGCCAGCCGGCCGACCCGGCCCAGCCGGACAGGTGGTTGAGCTGCAGGTAGCCGACGTGGGCGGCGAGCTGCGGGTCGGGCTCGCCGGTGCCGGTGACCCGGCGGCCCTTGCCGGGCGGCTTGTACAGGTAGCCGGCGGCCATCGGCCGCTGCATCGCCACCTGGGTGCCGCCGGAGTAGAGGTTGGGGCCGCCGAAGTCGTTGTAGGCGTGCCACGTGTTGGTCGACAGCGCCAGCACGATCTTCGTGCCGGCGGCGGGGCGGACGACGAAGAAGGCGCGGTCGCGCCGGACCTTGCCGTCGACGTCGATCTCCATCAGGACCTCGTGGTACCCCGACCGCCACCCCGGGTCGACGTCGATCGTGCGGGCGACGGGCCAGCCGCACCCGTGGGACGCGGCGTCCGGGGGCGTGGCGTGCTCGCCGGCCTCGACGACGTCGCGCAGCAGGACCTCGCGCCGGGCGCCGACCCGGGCGACCTCGATCCGCACCGGTCGCCCGCCTGCCGACGACACGTGCAGCCCGACCTGCCCGCCCGCCGCCACCGACTGCGGCCAGCAGTACCCCGTGACCACTTCACGCACCATCGCCCGACCATAGGGCACCACCTGGTGGCGGCGACCAGGCGACCTGGTGGGGACGACCAGGTGACGTCCCCGCCGGGCGGCCCCACGCCGTCCAGGGCCACCGGGGCCGCCTGGGACCACCCGGCGTCCGGCGGGGTCGACGGGCGGTGACCGGCGCCCGGCCCGTCGCTAGCAGCTCGCTAGCAGCGGCCCGGTAGCCAGGACGGGCCCGTGGCGCGCCCGCGCCCGGGTCCCGGCGACCGGGGTGCGCCCCGGGGCCGCACGAGCAGGTGGCGACGGGAGCGCGAGGAGTTGGGAGCGGAGGTGCGTGGCTGTGACCGAGGCGGGTGAGCAGGCCCCGGGCCGTGTCGTCGCCGGGCGGTACCGGCTGGAGGACGTGCTGGGCCGGGGCGGCATGGGGGTCGTGTGGCGCGCCGTCGACACCCTCATCGAGCGCACCGTCGCCCTGAAGGAGCTCCGGCCCCCGCAGGGGGAGGACGCCACCGCGTTCGTGGAGCGGGCGCTGCGCGAGGCCCGCAACGCCGGCCGCCTCAACCACCCCGGCGTGGTGGCCGTCCACGACGTCCTCGCCGCGACCGACGACGACCCGGTGGTCCACATCGTGATGGAGCTGGTCGAGGCGCCGTCGCTGGCCGAGGTGATCGACCGGGACGGCCCCCTGCCGCCGGCCCGGGCGGCGGCGATCGGCGTCGGCATCCTCGACGCGCTCACGGCCGCCCACGCCCTGGGCGTCGTCCACCGGGACATCAAGCCCGGCAACGTGCTGGTCCTCGACGGCGACCGGGTGAAGCTCACCGACTTCGGCATCGCCCTGGCCGCCGAGGACAGCCGCCTCACCCGCACCGGCGTCATGGGCACCCACGCCTACCTGGCCCCCGAGTGCTTCGACGACCACCAGGTGGGACCGGCCACCGACCTGTGGGCGCTGGGCGCCACCCTGTTCCACGCCGTGGCCGGCACGGCGCCCTTCGAGCGGGCCACGACCACCGCCACGCTGCGCGCCATCCTCTTCGAGGACCCGCCGCCGCCTCCGTGCGGGCCCCCGCTGGCCGACGTGATCGTCGGCCTGCTGACCCGGCCGGTCGAGCAGCGGCTGACCGCCGGCGGGGCCCGGGAGCTGCTGGCGCGGGCGGCGACCACCGCCCCGACCGTGGAG
>DATCLV010000148.1:0-5181 GCA_036563745.1 Acidimicrobiales bacterium
CTCTCCACCGTCCGGGGCGACAGCACCAGGTGCTCGGCGATCGCCCGGCTGGTGAGGCCGTCCGCGACCAGGGCGGCGACCTCCCGCTCACGGGCGGTCAACGTCGGGGCGCCGACGTGGAGCCGCAGCGCCGGTGGGCGCGCGCCCTCGCACCGGTCGGCCAGAGCCCCGGCCCGGCTGCTCGCCCGGAACGCCGCCGCCTGCTCCTCCCGGCGGACGTGGAGCGCGGCCGCCTCCGCCGCCGCCTCGGCCGCCAGGAGCAGGAAGCCCAGCTCCTCGAACGTCGTCGACACCGCCGACAGCCCCACCGGATCCCCGGCGGCGCTGGCCTCGGCGTGCGCGGCGAAAGCCCGCCACAGGGGGCTGTCGGCCGCCTCGGCCAGCGTCGCCAGCCGGGCCGCCGTGGCCGCGTCGCTCCGCCCCAGCCGCACCAGCGCGTGCCGGGCCGTCGCCTCGAAGCTCGCCAGCCCGGCGGCCCGGGCGCGCTCGGCGGCGGCACGGGCCCGGTCGGCGGCGTCCCGGAGCTTGCCGGCGGCGGCCAGGCACCAGGCCTCGGCGAGGACGAGGTCCGGCGTGAAGAAGCGGTCCCGGAGGAGGGCGTCGTCGGACCCGGTGCCGGGGTCCGACGCGTCGACGCCGGCGACCGGCGGCGGGACCGGCGCCGACGCCCGGACCAGGTCGTAGGTCGCCCGGGCGGCGTCGGCCTGACCCAGCTGCCCGAGCGTCGCCGCGAGGCACGCCAGCACCCACGGCCGGTAACCGAACATGTCGCGCTCGCGCAGCAGCACCTCGCTCTCCCGGAGGCGGCGGGCGGCGGTGGCCGCCTGCCCCCGGTCGAGGGCGATGTGGCCGAGGGCGCCGGTGAAGACCCCGACCGCGTCGAGCGACCCGTGCTCGACCCCCGCCTGGTGGCAGGCGTAGGCGATCCACTCGGCGTCGTCGACCGCGCCCAGCATCCGGGCGGCGAAGTGGCGCGCCAGCATGAGCTGCCCCAGCACCTCGGGGGCCTCGGCGACCTGCGTGGCGGCGGCCGGCACCGCCCGGTCGGCCACCTCGGCGCCCCGCCGCGGCCGGCCGGCCAGGGCGTGGGCGGCGGCCGACGTCGCGGCGGCCATGAGGCCGGTCGGGTCGTCGGGCTCGCCGCCGGCGACCAGCTCGTCGGCCAGGCGGGCGGCGTCCTCGACCCGGCCCACGTTGAGCGCCACCCCGGCCCGCACGCCCTGGAGGCGACGCACGGCGGCGGGGTCGGTGACGGCCGACTCGGCGGCGCGCAGCGTGGCGACCGCCGCCCGGTGGTCGGCCTGGACCCAGAACTGCAGGCCGGAGCGGGCCACCGCCACCCACGTGCGGTCCCACTCGGTGCGGACCAGGGCGTCGAGCTCGGCGGTCACCGCCTCCGCCTCCTCGGCCCGGCCGGTGGCGACCAGGACCGCCACCCAGGCCAGACCCGTCGGGAGGCTGCGGTCGCGCTCCCAGGCCCCCTGGGCCAGGCGCCCGGCGAGGCGGACGGCATCGCCCGTCTCCCCGCCGGGGCGGGCGGTGGCCTCGACCAGCCCGACGGCGGCGCCGAGGTCGGCGTCGGGGAGACCGGTGGTGGCCGCGGTCCCGGCGGATCCCGGACCCGGCGACGCGTCCCGCCGGGCGAGGCGCTCGGCCAGCGTGCGGGGGTAGGCGGCCAGCACCAGGTCGGCGGCCAGGACGAGGAGCTTGCTGTCGACCTCCAGCCCCAGGTCGAGCTGCAGCGCCGCCACCCGGCCCACGTCGGCGGGGTCGGCCGCCACCACCGTCGTGTCGGACGACGACCCCGGCCCCGCCCCCTCCCCCGCCGGGGCGAGGACGTCGAGGAGGCGGCCACGGAGCGACTGGCTGCGCACGGTGGTGAACCCGTCGCTCAGCACCTTGCCGTACAGGGGGTGCGCCAGCGCCACCACGACCCCCGACCGCCCCGGGCGGGCCGTGACCAGGCCCTTGTCGGTCACCTGGGCGACGGCGTCGAGCGACACCAGCTGCCCCAGCTGGTCGAGCCGCAGGGGACCGCCGACCGTCAGCACCTCCAGCACCGCCCGCTGCGGCTCGTCGAGGTGGTCGAGCCGGCTGCGGACGACCTCGGCCAGCCGCCGCCCCAGCGGCCGGTCCGTCGCCCGCGCCCACACGCCGTCGACGCACCGCCAGTCGCCCGGCCCCTCCGCCAGGACCAGCTCCCGCAGGAACAGGGGGTTGCCGAGCGAGTGGTCCCACAGCCAGCGCAGGGTGGCGGTCTCGACCTCGCCCGTCGGGTCACCGCCCGCCTCGGCGCCGACCGACGGGGTGCCGCCGACGACGTCGGCCACCAGGCGGTAGGTCTCGTCACGGGAGAGCGGCGGCACGTCGATCCGCTCGACCAGGCCGTCCTTCCACAGCGTGACCAGCGGCGGCGGCAGCGGGTCGTCGCTGCGGACGGTCATCAGCAGGAACAGGTTCGGGATCGTCAGCGCCCGCCGCAGCGCCGCCAGCGACGCCTCGTCCAGCTCGTGGGCGTCGTCGACCACCACCATCAGCGACCGCCGGGCCGCCCGGGCCCGCAGCTGCTCGACCACCGCCAGGAGCACCCGCAGCGAGTCACCCGAGCGGACGGCCGCGGGCGGCGCCAGGTGGGCGACGGCGCCGAGCGGCACGGCGGCGGTGGCGGCGGCGCCGTCGATCCGGTCGGTCGCCCAGCGCTCCTCCCGGGCCTGGTCGAGCGCCTCCTCGGCGAGGCGGCTCTTGCCGACCCCCTGCGGGCCGCCGAGCATCACCGCCGGTCGGCCCGGAGCGCGCCGGGCCTCGGCGAGGCGCGCCAGCAGGTCCTCCCGGCCGATCAGCGGCCAGCGCCGCGCCCACCGGCCCGGCTCGGCGCCGGCGCGCGGCCCCGGCTCGCCGCCCCGCACCCCGCCCGTCCCTGCCCCCGCCCACGCCACGACCCCATCATGGCCGTCGGCACGGGTGGTGCGACGCCACGCCGGTCGCCCACCTGACCCGCCGGTCACCCCGCCGACCTGCGCCGACGAGCGTCAGCCGGGCAGGGTGTGGTCCGCCGGGGTCCGGGAGGGTGGGGGTGTGACGAAGTCGGCCGACCACATGCGGCAGCCGTCGGCCTCGTCGGCGTCGGTGCGGGTCGAGTACCAGAGCCGCAGGCCGCCGGCCCGCAGGCGCAGGGTGCTGGGGCTGTGGACCCCGCCCTCGGCGCCGGCCTGGGGGCCCTGCGCCAGCGTGGTGCCGCGCCGGTCCCAGTCGATGCCGTCGCCGGAGGTCGCCAGGTCGATCACGGTCCGGTCGCCGTCGTCGCTGACGTAGACCATCGTGAACCGGCGTCGGCGGACCAGGACGGCGGGCGCCGACAGCGCGACCTCCGTGCCTTGCGGGGCGAGCACGGTCCCCACGGAGTCCCAGGTGGTGCCGTCAGTCGAGACGGCGGCCATGATCGCGGCCCGGCGGTGGTCCGGCGCACCGTCGTGGCCGACGGCAGCATCGCCGTCGGCACCGTCGTGGGCGTCGGCACCGTCATCGCCATCGGCGCCGTTGCGACCGGGGTGGCCGGTGTGGAACAGCCACCAGTTCTCGCCGGTGACGACCAGGCTGGGGTGGGCGGCGTGGCCGTCGTCGACCTGGCCCTGCCGGTCGAGCGCCCCGATCGGGCCCTGCTCCTCCCACCGGTGGCCGTCCTCGGACGTGGCCAGGTGGAGCCGCGCCGACGTGCCGCCGGCGTCGACGTAGGCCATCACGTACCCGCCGGCGGTCCGCACGACCGAGGGCGAGTGGACGCCCTGCCGGCCGCCGCCGTCGATGCTGAGCGCCACCCGTCGCCACATGGCGGCCGACCCGTCCTGGACCGCCTCGAGGATCCGGCCCCGCTCGCCGTCGTGGGCCGAGTACCACATGCGCAGCGTGCCGTCGTCCTCCTCGAGGACGGAGGGTCGGAAGGAGCGGAGCCAGTCGAGGTGGCTGAGCGGGCCCGCCGGCGGGAGCACCAGGCGATGCCGCAACCAGGGCATCAGTCCGCCCTGCGGGAGGTGGCCCGAGCCGTGGCGCGAGATGTGGCGCGAGCTGTGGCGCGGGTGCCGGGGCGGGCGTGGTGGTCGCTGCCCGCCGGCTCCATCGAGGTGGCCATGACGTTCCTCTCCCTCGCAGGCTCAGAAGAGGCGACGTCCTGCCGATCGGCCAAGGCCACGAAGCAGCTTCCGAGGGGTCACGGCCACCGTATCCCGTAGGCCGATGATCTGGGCCGATGTGGGCCAAAACGACGAAACCACCGGCCGGGAGCCGGTGGTCATCGCCGTACGGTGCTTCAGGCGTCAGATGACGCGCACGTTCTGGGCCTCTTCTCCCTTGCGACCGGGGACCGTGTCGAACTCGACACGATCGCCCTCGTTCAGCGAACGGTGCCCTTCTCCCTGGATGTTCGAGTAGTGGACGAACACGTCGTCACCCTGCTCGCGGGAGATGAACCCGAAGCCTCGATCGGCGTTGAAGAACTTGACGGTACCTGTGGACACATCTTCTCGATTCGTCTCCGGACCGACCCGTTTGGCCGGCACCGGCCCTTGCACCCTACGCGCGCGGGCGGCCGCGACCACTCGATCTGCCCTGATCACCGCCGTTCTCGGCGATCAACGGCCGCGCACCGGACAGCGAAAGACAACAAAAAGCATCCAAACTGGTCATGCGACCCTCGAACGACGCTGTAGGGTCGCGGCATGCTCAAGCAAGGCGACAAGGCACCCGACTTCACGCTGCTCGACCAGGACGGGAACGAGTTCTCCCTCTCCGCCCAGCAGGGCCACAAGACGCTCGTGTACTTCTATCCGAAGGCCGACACGCCGGGCTGCACCACCCAGGCGTGCGGGCTGCGCGACATCCTCGGCGACATCGGCGACACCAAGGTCGTCGGCATCAGCCCCGACAAGCCGCAGAAGCAGAAGAAGTTCGACGAGAAGTACGGCCTCGGCTTCCCGCTGCTGGCCGACGAGGACCACGCCGTGGCCGAGGCCTACGGCGCCTGGGGCGAGAAGAGCATGTACGGCCGCAAGTACATGGGCATCATCCGGTCGGCCTACCTGGTCGACGCCGACGGCACCATCGCCGAGGCCTGGCCCAAGATCAGCCCGAAGGACACACCGAAGAAGCTGCTCGCCGCCCTGAAGTAGCCCGGCGCGGCGCCCCACC
>DATCLV010000150.1:0-5004 GCA_036563745.1 Acidimicrobiales bacterium
GCCTCGTACATGGCCCGCACCTCGTCGGTGAACCGCACCCCGTTGGCGACCTGGGCCGACAGCAGCTCACGGAGCTTGCCGGCGTCGGCCGGGTAGAGGTCGGCGCTCAGGTTGCTGTACACGGGCAGCGCCGGGGCCGACACCGCGGCCTCCTCCAGCCGCTGCCGCAGGGTCTCCGCGGCGGCCGCCACCACCGGGCTGTGGAACGCGCAGGCCACCGGGAGGCGACGGTGGGTGACCCCGGCCTCCTTCAGGCGGCGCTGCGCCTCCTCGATCGCCGGCGTCGGGCCGGCGACGACGAGCTGCTCGGGGTGGTTGTCGTTGGCCACGACGACCTCCACCCCCTCGAGGAGCTCGCCGAGCCGGTCGCGCGACGCCGACACCGCGACCATGCCCCCGGGATCCCCGTCGGGCACGGCAGCGACCATCGCCTCGGCGCGGGCCTCGCTCAGCTCGAGCAGCGTCCGCTCGTCGTAGGCGCCGGCGGCGCACAGCGCGACCAGCTCGCCGTAGCTGTGGCCGGCGAGCATGTCGGGCCGCACGCCGAAGCGGGCCAGCACCCGGGCGGCGGCGAGGTCGGCGATGCCCAGCGCCGGCTGGGCCACCCGCGTGTCGGTCACGGCCTCGACCTGGGCGGCCCGGGCCTCGGCCCCGAACGCCGCGGGCGGCAGCATCCGGGAGGCCCACGTGGCGCCGAGGTCGAGGAGGTCGCGGGTCTCGGGGAAGCCGACCAGCAGGTCGGCGGCCATGCCCGGCCGCTGGCTCCCCTGGCCCGGGAACAGGAAGGCGACCCGCGGCGACCCGCCGCCGGCGGTCGCGTCGCCCGCGCCGGCGCCGTTCGACCCGTTGGCCCCGTCGGCCCCGTCGGTCCCCGGCAGCTCGGCGTCGGCGGCGTAGACGCCCGGCGCCCGCTTCCCGGCCCGGGCGGCCTCGACCTTGGTGCGCAGGTCGTCGGCGTCGCTCGCGACGATCGCCAGCCGCACGGGCCCGCGCCCCGCGCCCGCCGTCGACACCGCCGCGGCGATGTCGCGGAACCGCCAGGCGTGCCGCTCGGCGCCGGGCTCGGCGAGGCGGGCGGCCAGGTCGTCCAGCGCCCTGGTCACCTGCGCCTCGTCGCCCCGGAACAGGAACAGCTCGGCCGGCCAGGCGTGGAGCGACCGGTCCGGCACCTCGTTGTCCGGGTGCGACTCGATCACCACGTGGAAGTTGGTGCCGCCGAAGCCGAAGGCGCTGACGCCGGCGACGCGGCGCTCGTCGGTCCACGGCCGTGGCTCGTCGAGGAACACGAACGGGCTGGTCTCGGGGTCCCACGCCTGGTTGGGCGACGCGATGTTGAGCGTCGGGGGGAGCACGCCGTGGTACACGGACTTGGCCGCCTTGATGAGCCCGGCCAGGCCGGCGGCGCACTTCGTGTGCCCCACGTTCGACTTCACCGAGCCCACCACGCACTCGCCGGGCCCCATGCCCGCGGTGGTGAAGACCTGGGTGAGGGTCGACAGCTCGGTGCGGTCGCCCACCACGGTGCCGGTGCCGTGCGCCTCGACCAGGCCCACGTCCTTCGGGTCGATGCCGGCCTGGGCGTAGGCCCGGCGCAGCGCCCGCTCCTGGCCCTCCTGGCGGGGCGCGGTGAGCCCGAGGCTGCGGCCGTCCGACGACGCCCCGACCGCCTTGATCACCGCGTAGATGCGGTCGCCGTCGCGCTCGGCGTCGGCCAGGCGCTTCAGCACCACGCAGGCGATGCCCTCGCCGAGGGCGATGCCGTCGGCGTCGCGGTCGAAGGTGCGGCACTGGCCGGTGGTCGACAGGGCGTGGACGCTGGTGAACAGCAGGAAGTCCTGGATGCCGTTGTGCAGGTCGGCGCCGCCGCACAGCACGACGTCGCTGGAGCCCGCGGCCAGCTCGGCGCAGGCCACGTCGACGGCGGCCAGCGACGAGGCGCAGGCGGCGTCGACGGTGAGGTTGCGGCCGCCCAGGTCGAGGCGGTTGGCGATGCGGCCGGCGATCACGTTGGGCAGCAGGCCGGCGAAGGAGTCCTCGGTCACCTTCGGGAGCCACTCGTCGAGCTCGGGCGGCAGGTCGCCCAGGTACGACGGGAACATGGCCCGGAACCCGGAGGCGGCCGACTGGTCGGTGCTGCCCTCGGTGCCGAACACCACCGACGTGCGCTCCCGGTCGAACGCCCGGTCCTCGTAGCCGGCGTCGCGGAGGGCGTCGGCGGCGGTCTTCAGGCTGAGCAGCTGGACGGGCTCGATGGCGGCCAGCGACGCCGGCGGGATGCCGTAGGCCAGGGCGTCGAAGGCGATGTCGTTGAGGAAGCCGCCCCACTTGGAGGCGCTGCCGTCGCGCTGGCTGGCGGTCTGGTGGTCCCACTCGGGGTCGTAGTAGATGTCGACGTCCCAGCGCTCGGGCGGGACCTCGGTGATCGAGTTCACGCCCTCGACGACGTTGCGCCAGAAGTCGTCGACGTCGTCGGCGCCGGGCATGAGCGCCGCCATGCCGACGATGGCGATGTCGAGCGGCCGGGGTTCGGGTCGGGGCTCCAGCAGCCGCGTGACGCCGCGCTCGGCCAGCTCGTCGGCGGCCGACGCCAGGCGCGCGGTGGCCCCGGCGGTCACCGCCTCGTGGAGGTCCTCCACCGTCGTGCGCTCGCGCCGGAGCGTCGCGACGTCCCCGATCATGAACATCCCCTCAGCCCGCTGCTCGTCGCGGTCGACCGCGACGATGCGGTCACCGTCGCGCTTCAGGCCCTTCGACGCAACGCGCAAACGTCCGAGGTTGAGGCCTTCCAGCTCGGCCCACACCACCTGGTGGTCGGCGCCCTCGTCGAGGAGGCGGCGGCGGGTCTCCTCGAAGGTCTCGACGAACGGCGTCTCGGCGCAGCGGGTGGCGTGGCCGGGGCCGGACTCCAGCAGCGCCGTGCGCTCGCAGGCCAGCGCCTGCTCCTGGAACTCGTCGCCGATGGCGCCGGCGGCCACCGCCTCCTCGGTGAACAGGTAGGCGGTGCCCATCAGCACTCCGACGCGGGCGCCGCGCTCGGCCAGGGGCCCGGCGAGCGCCGCCACCATCGCCGCCGAGCGCTCGTCGTGGATGCCACCGGCGAACAAAAGGTCCAGCTCGTCGAGCGAGTGGCCGGGCTGGCGGGCCCACGCGTCGAGGACGGCCAGCTGCGACTCCCACAGGGCGTAGCTCGAACGGGGGCCGACGTGGCCGCCGCACTCGAAGCCCTCGAACACGAACCGGCGGGCGCCGTCCTTCAGGAACCGCTCCAGCAGGCCGGGGGCGGGCACGTGCAGGAACGTGCGGATGCCCACCTCCTCCAGGGTCACGGCCTGCGAGGGGCGACCGCCGGCGATCAGCGCCAGCGGCGGGCGGACGTCGCGGATCACCGCCAGCTGCTCGTCGCGCAGCTCCTTGGGCACGAAGCCCAGCACGCCCACGCCCCAGGGCCGCTCGCCGAGCAGCGCCTTGGTCTCCTCCAGCAGCGGGCGGACCTCGGTCTCGCCCCGCAGCAGCGCCAGGGCCAGGAACGGCATGCCGCCGCCCTCCGCCACGGCGGCGGCGAACGCGGCCCGGTCCGACACCCGGGTCATCGGCCCCTGCACGACCGGGTACCGGGTGCCGAGCGACGGGGACACGCCGTTGCCGGGCCGGAGCGGCTCGGCGTTCCGGGCCGCGGTGACGTGCTCGTCGATCTCCCGGCGCAGCGCGGTGACGAGGCGGCCGACCGTGCCGTGCTCACGGGCGAAGCGGGCGGCGAAGGCGGCGTCCTGCCCGGCGGGGAGCGCCTCGTCGGCGAGGCCGCCGGCGCCGATGCGTCCGACGAGGTCCTCGGCCGTGGTGCGGGCGTCGAGCCGGGCGACCCACAGGTCGGGCCGGTGGTAGAGGCGGTGGTCGCCGACGACGCGGGTCTCGCTGCCGTCCATCGCTGCGACGGCCTGCCGGACGTCGCGGGGCAGCACCGCCTGCGCCTCCCGCAGCAGCGCCACCTGGGCGTCGAGCACCACGCCGGTGGCACCGCCGACCACGGCCGCGGCGGCGGTGTGGTGGCCGATGCCACCCTGCGCCCAGAGCGGGAGGCCCTGCGCCTCGGCGACCTCGAGGACCTGCTGGGCCAGCACGAACGCGCCGGTGGTGCCGACCCGGCCGCCGCTCTCGGCGCCCTTCGCGACCAGGCCGTCGGCGCCGGCCGCGACGGCGGCGCGGGCCTCGTCGACCGAGCGGACCTCGACGACGAGCCGGCGGCCGCCCTGGTCGCCGCCGTGCCGTGCGCCTTCGTCGCCGCCGTCCCGCCAGGTCGGGAGCAGCGTGGCGTCCTCGACGACGACCGTGTCGACGCCGGCGGGCAGGTCGGCGGGGGTGAGCCGGCACTCGGGCCCCACCCGGACACCGAAGGGGGCGTCGGTGCGGCGGGTGACGGTGGCCAGGGCCTGGCGGGCCGCGTCGGCGTCGCGCCCCAGGTCGAGGACGCCGTAGGCGCCGGCCCGGGCGGCCGCCACCACGACCTTCGGTGCCGGCCGGTGGAACGGGGTCTCGACCCAGATCAGATCTCGCTCACGGGCGCGCTGAACTTCGCTACGCACGAGTCCCCCCTGTTCACTACTCCCCAGCAGATTCGTGCCCCATTATGAGACAACGGCGCCACCTTCGCCAGAAATATTGACTTGCAGGCGGCATTGCTGGCCGTTTGCTGACCCGTCGTCGCAGCGCGGCCCGGGACGCACCGGCCACACCCGACCGTAGGGTCACGGGCATGGATCGTGCTGCCGCCATCGAGTTCATCCGCCGGAACCACCAGGGCGTGCTCGCCACCACCCGGGCCGACGGGTCGACCCAGATGTCGCCGGTCACCGCCGGGGTCGACGACGAGGGCCGCGTCGAGATCTCCTCACGGGAGACCGCCTACAAGGTGCGCCACCTGCGGGCCCGGCCGTACGCCGCCTACTGCGGGTTCACCGACCGGTTCTTCGGCGAGTGGGTCCAGGTGGAGGGGCCGGTCGAGATCGT
>DATCLV010000555.1:0-4525 GCA_036563745.1 Acidimicrobiales bacterium
GGGCCGAGACGTTCCACGCCCGCGAGTACGACCGGCGCCCGCTGTTCGAGGGGGTCGGCGAGTTCGTCACCTGGCTGGCGGTGTTCGTGTCCTCCGGCTTCGAGGGCAACCAGTTCCCCCGCAGCGCCCTGGGCCGGATCCTGTCGGCCGCCCTGGCGCTCGGTTCGATCGCCACGCTGGTGGTGCTCATCCGGATCTCCACGGGGTCGACCGACCTGAACCTGCGGCGCCGCCTCGCCCGGGGCGAGATCCCCTCCGAGCGGCTGGTGGTCGTGAACTGCGGCGCCGACAACCGGGCGCTCGTGCGCACGCTGGTCGAGCGGGCGCCCCGGTTCGTGGCCATCACCAGCCGCGACGCCGGGCTGGAGGCCCGGTTCGGGCTGCGGAAGAACGACCGGGTCGACGTGATCCCCTACCAGGGGCCGGCCGCCGAGCTGGTGACGTCGCTGCGGCTCCACGAGTGCAACGAGCTGGTGCTGCTGTCGCGGTCGGTCAGCGACGACTTCGAGAACCTGGCGCTGCTGGCGGCCCTCGACGCGCAGGGCGGCCAGCCGCCCGCGGTGCTCCTCCAGGTGCACGAGCGCGACCTGCCGACGCTGCTGGCCCAGCGCGTCGGCCCCGAGCTGCAGGCCTCGGTGGCCCGCCTGCCCTTCGACGTGGTGGTGCGCTCGTTCCTGGTGGCCGACGTGGCCGGCCTCACCCCCGAGCTGCAGCGGCTCTACAGCGAGCCGCTGGTGAGCCGCACCCCGGCCCCCGACATCGACCCGCACATCCGGGTGCGGGGCCTGGGCGACCCGCTGGCCGCGACGCTGCCCCGCGAGCTGCCGCGGTCGGTCGTGCACGTGGTGGGGGCGGGGTGCTTCGCCCAGACCTGCGCGGTCGACCTGGCCGCCGTCGGCGTCGCCGACGTGCGGCTGGTGATGGCGGCGGGGGAGGCGCTGCTGCCCGGGGTGGCCGGGGTCGAGGGGCTCACCGTCGTGCGCTGCGCGAGCGAGGTCGAGGCCGCCGACCTCCTGGCCGTCGAGGCCGACCCCGAGGAGGCCGCGATCCTGGTGCTCGACGGCGCCGACGAGGCGGGCCTCGACGCGGAGCGGCTCCTGGAGCGCCTCAGCCTGGGCCGGCTGCACCATCTCGACGCCGGCCGGCAGGTGCCGTTCCTGTTCGTGGGCTGCCAGGGCGCCGACCGGGCGTGGCGGATCGGCAACTTCGTGGTCGACAAGGTGGTCGACACCACCTGGGTCGAGGCGTCGTACTTCGCGGTGTTCTCGACCGTGTACTTCGACGTGCTGCTGGCCGACGAGGAGCTGGCCAACTGGCCGCCGGGCCGCCAGCTCGTCGCCGCCCACCGGGTGGCCAGCCTCCTGTGCCACCTCGACGTGGCGCCGCTCGACCGGCTGCGGTCGGAGCCGGCCGGGTCGGTGCACATCGACGTCGAGCACGTCGACGGCCGCCCGGTGCTGACCGCGGACGTGAAGATGGTGCCCGACGAGCAGCTGGCGCCGACCGACCTGGCCCTGGGCATCTTCTACCGCTGACCCCGGCGTCGGCGCGGGCCGCCGGCGCCGGCCACCGACTCGACCTTCCCGGCGCCGGTGCCGGTAGCGTCCCGCCGCATGGATCTGGAACTGCCGGGGGAGGGCGATCCACGACGCCGGGCGGTGCGGCAGTGGCTGGAGGAGCACCCGTCGCCCTCGGGGGAGGCGCTGGCCACCGCCGGGTACGTGGCGCCCCACTGGCCCCGTCCCTGGGGCCTCGACGCCGATCCCATCCACCAGCTGATCATCGAGGACGAGCTGCGGCGGGCCGGCGTGCGGCGCCCGGTCAACCCGATCGGCATCGGCTGGGCCGGCCCCACCATCCTCCACGCCGGCACGCGCGAGCAGCAGGACCGCTACCTGTTCCCGCTGCTGGCGGGCGAGGAGCTGTGGTGCCAGCTCTTCAGCGAGCCGGGCGCCGGCTCCGACCTGGCGTCGCTCACCACCCGGGCCGAGCGCGACGGCGACGAGTGGGTGGTGACGGGGCAGAAGGTGTGGACGTCGCTGGCCCACTTCGCCCGCTTCGGGATCCTCATCGCCCGGACCGACCCGGACGCCCCGAAGCACAAGGGCATCTCCTACTTCATCTGCCCGATGGACGCCCCGGGCATCACGATCCGCCCGCTGGTCGAGATGACCGGTGTCCACACCTTCAACGAGGTGTTCTTCGACGAGGTGCGGATCCCCGCCGAGAACCTGGTGGGGGAGGAGCACCACGGCTGGGAGCTGGCGAAGGTCACGCTGGCCAACGAGCGGGTCTCGCTGTCGACCGGCGGCGCGCTCTGGGGCCAGGGCCCGTCGTTCGACGACCTGCTGGCGGTCGTCGAGGCCCAGGGCGGCGTCCGCGACCCGCACCTGCGCGACCGGCTGGTCCGGCTCTGGATGGAGGCGCACATCCTGCGGGCGCTCCGGCTGCGGACGATCTCGTCGGCCATCCAGGGCGCGCCGCCCGGGCCGGAGGCGTCGGTGCGGAAGATCATCGCCGACGAGCACGGCCAGAAGCTGTTCGAGCTGGCCAAGGACCTGGCCGGGCCGGGCGGGATGCTCACCGACCAGGGCCCGCTCGGCGCCGACGTGGGCGTCTGGCACCACGGCTTCCTGTTCTCCCGCGCGCTCACCATCGGCGGCGGCACCGGCGAGGTGCAGCGCAACATCATCGGCGAGCGGGTCCTCGGCCTCCCGCACGACCCCGCCTGAACCCGCTCACCCCCAAATTGCGTTGATCAGGCCGACATATGCGGCCGAACCAACGCAATTTGGGACGGGGGACGGGGGACGGGGGTCAGGCGGCGGCGGGTTCCCGCTCGGGCTCGGGCGCCCCGGCGTCGTCGGGGCGGTCCTCGGTGCCGCGGCGCCGCAGCTGCCGGAACACCCACAGGGTGACCAGCGCCGTGGCGACGCCGCCCACGGCCAGGCCGACGCGGGGGCTCAGCTCCTGGCTGATCCACCCGACGATCGGGCCGCCGATCGGGGTCGATCCGAGGAACACCGTGCTGAACAGGGCCAGCACCCGACCCTTCATCGCCGGGTCGGCCTCGACCTGGGCCATGGCGTTGCTGCCGGAGATCACGAGGAACGACGTGAACCCCACCGGCAGCGCCGCCAGCATGGCCAGCGGGGCGGTCGGCGCCAGCGTCAGCGCGGCCGTCGTGACGGCCATGCCGGCGCCCCCGGCCGCCAGGAACGGCACGTCGACCCGGGTCTGCCGGGCCACGGTCAGGGCGCCGACCACCGATCCGAGGCTCATCGAGGCGTACAGCAGGGTGAAGGTGCGGGCGTCGCCGGCCAGGTCGCGCTCGGCCAGCAGCGGCAGCGTGACCTGGTAGTTGAACGCCAGCGTGCCGATCACCGTGGCCATCGCCAGCGGCAGCATCAGGTTGGGCGTCGCCATCACGTAGCGGAAGCCCTCCCGCAGCTGGCCCTTCGCCTTGGCGACCCGCGGCGACGACCGGAACTTCGACCGGTCGAGCGACAGGAGCGCCCAGATCACCGGGGCGTAGCTGACGGCGTTGACGACGAAGCACCACTCGATGCCGGGCCCGGCCATGAGCGCCCCGGCGAGCGCCGGGCCGAGGGTTCGGGCGCCGGTCATGAGGGCGCTGTTGAGGCCGACGGCGTTGGGGACGTCGGCCACCGGCACCAGCTCGGTCACGAAGGCCCGGCGAGCCGGGCTGTCGATCGCGGTCAGGACACCGAAGGTGACGGCGAACAGGTAGAAGAGGCCGGCGTTGGCGTTGCCGGTCACCACCAGCGCGGCCTCGATCACGGCGATCGTCGCGAAGAGGAACTGCGTGGTGAGCATGAGCCGCTGGCGGTCGAGCCGGTCGGACAGCACCCCGCCCCACGGGCCCAGCACCAGCAGGGGACCGAAGCGGGCGGCGGTCACCAGGCCCAGGGCGAGGCCGGACCCGGTGAGCTCGAGCATCAGCCAGGTGACGGCGACGGCCTCGAACCAGGTGCCGGTCTGGCTGATGAGCTGGCCGACGAAGTAGCGGCGGAAGTTGCGGTTGGTGAGCGACCGGAAGGTGGTGCCGGCTTCCAGGCGGAGCCGGGTCACCGGCCACCTCCGTCCTCGACGCCGACGGGTTCGCCGGGGTCGGGTTCGGCGGTGCCGTCGGCGACGTCGGGATCGACCGCGTCGGGCTCGTCCGGGTCGGCGGTCAGCGCCTCCAGCACCCGGAGCGCGGCGGCGACCTCGGCCTGCCGGTCGGGGTCGAGGGCGGCGAGGCGCTCGGCCAGCCAGGCGCTGCGGCGCCGGCGGCTGTGGTCGAGGCGGCGGCGGCCCTCGGCGGTGAGCTCGACGAGCACGCTGCGGCGGTCGTTCGGGTCGGTCTCCCGCCGCACCAGCCCGTCGTCCTCCAGCTTGGCGACGATGCGGGTGGTGGTGGGCGGGGCGATCTGCTCGATGCGGGCCAGCCGGCCCAGCGTCAGCGGGCCGTGCTTGCCCACGGACATGAGCGCCGAGGCCTGGCTGGGGGTGAGGCCGGTGC
>DATCLV010000157.1:0-4645 GCA_036563745.1 Acidimicrobiales bacterium
GTGCTGGCCGCGGTCCGGGCCGCCGCCGAGGCGTCACCGCTCGCCCCGAGCCCGGCCGGACCCGGGTGAGCCCGCCGGCACCGGGCGAGGGCGGCAAAGGCCGCTTGAAAGGGGATGATGGGCGGCGACATGGACGTGTACCTGCTGTCGCTCGGCGACCACCTGCCCGACCCGACCTCCGGCGACCGGGTCTCCCAGCGCGATCGGCTGCGGGGCATCGTCGACATGGCGGTGCTGGCCGAGGAGCTGGGCTTCACCGGCGTGGCCGTGGGCGAGCACCACTTCCACGGCTACATCGTCTCCGCCCCCGAGCTGCTGCTGGCCGCCATCGCCGACGCCACCTCGCAGCTGCGGCTGACGACGGCCGTCACCCTCCTGGCCCACGCCGACCCGGTGCGGGTGGCCGAGCAGCTCAACACCCTCGACGTGCTGTCGGGCGGCCGCGCCGAGATGACGATCGCCCGCGGCGTGTCGGCCCGCACGTGGCGGGCGTTCGGGCTGCGGGACGAGGACGAGGTCCGCGCCCGCCTGGAGGCCAACCTCCAGCTGCTGCTCCGCCTGCTCACCGAGGACGAGGTGACCTGGGACGGCGACACCCGCCCGTCGCTGGCGGGGGTCCGGGTGGAGCCCCGGTCGATCCAGCGGCCCCGGCCACCGATCTGGATGGGCGGCGGCCTGTCGACCCGGTCGGCCGAGCTGGCCGCCCGTCACGGCCTGCCGCTGATGCTGCCCAGCACGCTGCGACCGCCGGAGAGCCACCTGCCGGTGGTCGACCACTACCGGAAGGAGATGGCCACCCACTCGCCGGCCGCGCCCGTGCGGGTGGGGCTGCCGGTGCACCTGTTCGTGGCCCCGACGCAGGCCGAGGCCGAGGCGACCTGGCGTCCCCACTGGGAGGCCTACGCCCGGTTCGCCAACGCCCTGCGGGGCACCGACCGGCCGGTCGAGCTGTGCCAGGCGCTGGACGGGCCGGCGATCTGCGGCGACCCGGCCACGGTGGTCGAGCGGCTGCGGGGGCTTCGCACCACGCTGGGCCTCGACGTGCTGCTGGTGATGTTCGACGTCGGCGGCCTGCCCCCGGCGCGGGTGCGGGAGAGCATGCGGCTCTTCGGCGCCGAGGTCCTCCCCGAGCTGGCGGCGCGGTGACGGGACGCCGGGTCCGCCGGGCGGCCGTGGCGGTCGCCGTCGCCTCCGTCGTCGTCGTCGCCGCCGTCGCCGTCGCCGTCGCCGGGTGCGGGGGCGACGGGCGACGGGACGACCTCGCCGCCGACACCGCCCGCTTCTCCTACGGCGAGCGGTCGGTGGTCGTGCCGCTGGACGAGTGCGCCCGCGACGGCGACGTGGTGCTGGCGGTCGGCCGCCGCGACGCCACGGTGCTGCAGGTGGCGGCCGACCTGGGCGAGGGCGGCGCCGGCCGCAGCGGGGTGACCGCCGACCTGGGCGACGACGGGATCTGGGGCGCCTTCGGCCCGGAGGTCGACCCGGCGGCCCCCGACCCGGGCGGCGGGCCCGGCGGCGACGCCGCGGCCGACACGGCACCGGGCGCCGGCGAGATCACCGCCGTGACGGTCGACGGCGACGTCCTCACGGTCGAGGGCCGGTGGGCGAGCCTCGACGGCGACCTCCGGGCCCAACCCGGGCAGCCGCTCCTCGAGGGCCGCCTCCAGGCCCGCTGCCCGGGCACCGCGTCCGCCGTCGCCTGAACCGGGCCGGCCCCCGCCGCGGTCCCTCCGCCGGGGACGCCCCGGAGGGGTGCGGCGACGACCCGTCGGTACGGGCGCGGGCACGGTCCGCGTTAGCAACTGACGCCGCCCAGGTGGGGGACCGGGGCTCCCCCCGCCATTGACACGGATGTAGTTACAGTGCTGTAGTTCGCCCCTACATGTAGGGGTCGAGCTCCCCCACAACCTCTACATGTTGCGGCACGAGGGCCTGGAACGCATGGAGGCGACAGCACCGATGTCGACGGTCGACAGAGACGAGAACCCCACCGGCATGTCCGTGCGCAAGCGCGACGGCAGCTTGGAACCGGTGCACGTGGAGAAGATCGTGCGCGCGGTCGCCCGCTGTGCCGATGGGCTCAACGTCGACGTGATGCGGGTCGCCACCCGCACGATCAGCGGCCTGCACGACGGGATCACCACCGCCGAGCTCGACCAGCTGTCGATCGCCACCGCGGCGGCGCTGACCGCCGAGGAGCCCGACTACTCCCGCTTCGCCGCCCGCCTCCTCGCCGGCTACATCGAGAAGGAGGTGCGGGGGCAGAACATCTACTCGTTCTCGCAGTCGATCAAGGCCGGGGCCGCCAACGGGATCGTGTCCGAGCAGGTCGCCGACCTCGTCGCCGCCAACGCGTACAAGCTCGACCTGGCCGTCGAGCCCGAGCGCGACCGCCGCTTCGAGTACTTCGGCCTCCGCACCGTCTACGACCGCTACCTGATCAAGGACCCGGTGTCGCGGCTGGTCACCGAGACCCCGCAGTACTTCTTCCTCCGGGTGGCGTGCGGGCTGGCCGACACCGCCAAGGAGGCGATCGCCTTCTACCGGCTGATCTCCAGCCTGGAGTACCTGCCGTCCACACCGACGCTGTTCAACTCGGGCACCAACCACAGCCAGATGTCGAGCTGCTACCTGCTCGACTCCCCGGCCGACGACCTGGCGTCGATCTACGACCGCTACGCCGACGTGGCGAAGCTGTCGAAGCACGCCGGGGGCATCGGTGTGTCGTGGTCGCGGATCCGGTCGACCGGCAGCCACATCCGGGGCACCAACGGCCTGTCCAACGGCGTGGTGCCGTGGCTGAAGACGCTCGACAGCTCGGTCTCCGCGGTCAACCAGGGCGGGAAGCGGAAGGGTGCGGCCTGCGTCTACCTGGAGACCTGGCACGCCGACATCGAGGACTTCCTCGAGCTGCGCGACAACACCGGCGACGACATGCGCCGCACCCACCACCTCAACCTGGCCAACTGGATCCCCGACGAGTTCATGCGGCGGGTCGAGGCCGACGAGGACTGGTCGCTGTTCGACCCGAAGGTCGTGCCCCACCTCGTCGATCTCTACGGCGAGGCGTTCGACCAGGCCTACCGGGCCGCCGAGGCCGAGGGCCTGGCGGTGCGCACGGTCCCGGCCCGGCGCCTCTACGAGCGGATGCTGCGCACCCTGGGCGAGACCGGCAACGGGTGGATGACGTTCAAGGACGCCTCCAACGCCAAGTCGAACCAGACCCGGGAGGACAAGCCCGAGCACGTGGTGCACCTGTCGAACCTGTGCACCGAGATCATCGAGGTCACCGACGCCGACACCCACGCCGTGTGCAACCTGGGGTCGATCAACGTCGGCGCCCTGGTGACCGACGGGGCGTTCGACTTCGCCCGGCTGCGGGAGATCGTGCGGACCGCCGTCACCTACCTCGACCGCGTGATCGACCGGAACTTCTACCCGACCCCCGAGGCCGCGTCGTCGAACGAGAAGTGGCGGCCGGTGGGCCTGGGCACGATGGGCCTGCAGGACGTCTTCTTCAAGCTGGGCCTCCCCTTCGACAGCCCCGAGGCGCTGGAGCTGTCCACCCGCATCGCCGAGGAGATGTACTTCGCGGCGGTCGAGCGGTCGGTCGAGCTGGCCCAGGAGCTGGGCGCCCACCCCGGGTTCGCCGATACCAAGGCCGCCAAGGGCATCTTCCAGTTCGAGCTGTGGGGCGTCACCCCCAGCGACCCCGAGCGGTGGGAGGCGCTGCGGGCCCGGATGGTCGAGCACGGGATGCGCAACAGCCTGCTGCTGGCCATCGCCCCCACGGCCACGATCGCCAGCATCGCCGGCTGCTACGAGTGCATCGAGCCCCAGATCTCCAACCTGTTCAAGCGGGAGACGCTCTCGGGCGAGTTCCTGCAGGTCAACCGGTACCTGGCCGAGGACCTGAAGGCCCGGGGCCTGTGGACCGAGGAGATCCGGGACGCCATCAAGCGGGCCGAGGGGTCGATCCAGGACATCGCCGCCATCCCCGAGGACATCCGCCGGGTGTACCGGACGGCCTGGGAGCTGTCGATGAAGCCGCTGATCGACCTGGCCGCCGCCCGCGGCGCCTTCATCGACCAGTCGCAGTCGCTGAACCTGTTCGTCGAGTCGCCGACGATCGACTCGCTGTCGGCCATGTACTTCTACGCCTGGCGCAAGGGCCTGAAGACCACCTACTACCTGCGGTCCCGACCCCGCACCCGGATCGCCCAGACCACGGTGTCGGGTGGTGCCACCCGCGTCGGGGCGGGCGCGGTCAAGGTCGCCAAGTCGCCGGAAGTGCTGGCCTGCTCCCTGGAGAACCCCGAGTCCTGCGAGGCCTGCACCTGATGACCGACATCGCCACTCCCACCGCCGGGATGCCGACGCTCCCGGGCATGGAGCCCCGGGAGAGCATCCTCGACCCCGGCTTCTCGCTGACGCTGCGGCCGATGCGGTACCCGCAGTTCTACGAGATGTACAAGGACGCCATCGCCAACACCTGGACGGTGGAGGAGGTCGACTTCTCCACCGACCTGGTCGACCTGCGCGACCGGCTCACCCCCGAGCAGCACCACCTGGTGAAGCGGCTCGTCGCCTTCTTCGCCACCGGCGACTCGATCGTCGGCAACAACCTGGTGCTCAACCTGTACAA
>DATCLV010000162.1:0-2479 GCA_036563745.1 Acidimicrobiales bacterium
AGTGGGCCAGGCGGGCCCGGCAGTGCTCGATCAGCTCGGTGGCCAGCTCGTCGCTCGCCGCCACCCCGTCCTGCAGCTCGACGACCGCCAGCACCCGCTCGCCCCACTCCTCGTCGGGCACGCCGATCGTGGCGGCGTCGCCCACCGCCGGGTGCTCGAGCAGGACCGCGTCGACCTCGGCCGGGTAGATGTTCACGCCGCCCGAGATGATGAGGTTGGCGCTGCGGTCGGTCAGGTAGAGGAACCCGTCCTCGTCGAGGTGCCCGACGTCGCCGAGGGTGAAGTAGTCGCCGTCGGCCCGGTAGGTCGACGAGGTCTTCTCGGCGTCCTTGAAGTACTCGAAGCGTCCCACCTTGGGCGCCCGCATGTAGACGAGCCCGGTGGTGCCGGCGGGCAGCGGGTTGCCCGCCTCGTCGCCGATCAGCACGGTGCCGTCGGGCGGGCGGCCGACCGTGCCGGGCCGGGTGAGCCAGGTGGCGCTGTCGACGATGCACGCGGTGCCCTCGGTGGCGGCGTAGTACTCGACCACGATCGGGCCCAGCCACTCGATGATCTGCCGCTTCACCGTGACCGGGCAGGGGGCGGCGCCGTGGAGGACCGACCGCAGCGACGACAGGTCGTGGGCGGTGCGCACCTCCTCGGGCAGCGACAGCAGCCGGTGGAACATGGTGGGGACCATGTGGGTGTGGGTGATGCGGTGCGCCTCGACGAGCCGCAGCGCCTCGGCGGCGTCCCAGCGGTCCATCAGCACCACGCCGACGCCGTGGCTCAGCGGGATCGACAGCGAGAACGCCAGGGGCGCGGCGTGGTAGAGCGGGCCGGTGCACAGGTGGCGGTCGCCGGGCCCGTAGCCGAAGAGGTTGGCGGTCACGCTGGTCGCCGGCTCGGGCCGGTACACGCCCTTGGGCCGGCCGGTGGTGCCCGACGTGTAGAGCATCGAGGTGCCGAGCGACGGGTCGTCGATGTCGGTGGCGTCCTCGGCGTCGAGGGCGGCGTCGTAGGACTCGAACCCGGAGATCGCCCCGCCTACCGCCAGGTGGGCGGTGCAGTCGGGCGCACCCGCCAGCGACCCGGCGGCCACCTCGGCCAGCGAGGCGTCGGCGACCAGGGCCTTGGCCTCGCAGTCCCCGACGATGTAGCCGGCCTCGTCGGCGGTGAGGTGCCAGTTGACGGTGGTGAGGCGCAGCCCGGCCCGCTGGCAGGCGGCGGTCACCTCCACGAACTCGGGACGGTTGCGGCACAGGAGCGCCACGCCGTCGCCCGCCTGCAGGCCCCGTCGGCGCAGCGCCCGCGCCAGCTGGTTGGCCCGGGCGTTGAGCTGCCGGAAGGTCAGCTCGCCGTGGGTCGAGATGACGGCCGGCTCGTCGGGGCGCTGCTGCGCCCACCAGGCGACGACCATGCCCTGCGCCACCATCTCGCGGCGGCGGGCCTCGTCGTCGGCGGTCCCGGTGGCGGTGTCGGCGCCGTCGCCAGCGGTGCCGCTGGTCCGGTCGTCGGTCGTGCTGCTCATCGCTCGTCCCCCCGGTTCGATGGCTCCTTCGGGAGGCCCAGCACACGCTCACCCACGATGTTGCGCTGGACCTGGGCGGTACCGCCCCAGATGGTCACGCTACGGGTGCTGAGGAAGGCGCGCTGCCACCGGTCGGGGACGTAGCGCCCGTCGCCCTCGTCGACCCGGTCGCCCATGACCATCGAGTCGGCGCCGCGGATGTTCATCACCAGCTCGGCGAAGCGCTGCGCGTACTCCGACCAGAACATCTTGTTGAGGGCGCTGGCCGGGCCGGGCTCCTTCCGGGCGACGATCTCGGAGAGGGTGCGCAGCCCCTGGTACCGCATGATCTCGACGTGGGTGTGGGCCCAGGCGAGCTGCTGGCGGACCAGCGGGTCGTCCTGGATGCCTCGCTTGCGGACCTCGTCGACGACGGCGTCGAACTGCTTGCGGTACTGGACGTGCTGGGTGGTGGCGTTGCCGCCGCGCTCGTTGCCGAGCGTGGTCATCGTGACCCGCCAGCCGTCGTGGAGGCCGCCGATGACGTTGAACAGCGGGGCCCGGGCCTCGGTGATGAAGGTCTCGGTGAACAGGGACTGGCCGGTCATCTGCTTGATGGGCCGGAGGTCGAAGCCGTTCGAGGACCCGTCGGGGCGCCGCATCGGCACCAGCACGTAGGAGATGCCCTTGTGCTTGGGGGCGTCGGGGTCGGTGCGGCAGAGGCAGAACATGGTGGTGGCGTTCTGGGCGCCGGAGGTCCACACCTTCTGCCCGGTGATCACGATCTCGTCGCCGTCGACCACGCCGCGGGTCTTCAGCGAGGCGAGGTCGGAGCCGGCGTCGGGCTCGGAGAAGCCCTGGCAGTAGCGGTCGGTGCCGTCGATGATGCGGGGAAGGAAGTAGGCCTTCTGCTCGTCGGTGCCCCACACGATGATCGAGGGGCCGACCAGCCACTCGCCCATCCCGCGGGTGACCCGGGGGACGCCGGCC
>DATCLV010000164.1:0-1586 GCA_036563745.1 Acidimicrobiales bacterium
GCGATCGGGAGCGGGGCGTGGGCGGGGGCCGGGCGGAGGGCGCTGCCGGGGAGCGGGGTGCGCAGCGACGACGTGCCGGCGTCCCACGCCTCGACGAGGTGGCGGCTGAACGCCTCCTCGACGTGCAGCAGGGCCGCCGCGCCGAACAGCACCTCCCGGGCGTCGTCCGGGTGCTGGTCGACGAAGCCCTGCACCAGCCGCTCGATCGCCAGCTTGGCGTGGAAGCCGTCGGCGGCGACGTGGACGTCGAAGAACCGGGCCGCCCGGGTGCCGGTCGGGCCGGGGAGCAGGCGACGGCACGCCGCGGCGTAGCGGGACATCGGCTCCACCGAGGTCATCTCGAACACGGCCAGGTGCCCGACCAGGGCCCCGACCAGCCGTCGGGACCGACCCAACCGGTTGAGCAGGGTGTTGGTCGCCAGCGTGACGGCCGGCAGCCGGCTGAGGCCGGTGCCGGGCCTCGGGTCGAGGCCGGTGGCCCGCATCGTCTCGGCGAACAGGACGGCATGGGCCTCGGTGGGCTCGTGGCCGCCGTACTCGTCCATCTGGAGCTCCAGCAGCGCCGTCTTGGCCGTGCCGGCGGCGATGCGGGGGATGGCGAAGCTGTGCGGGTCGGCCTCGTGGAGCTGGTAGGCCGACCGGTGCACGAGGAACTCGCGCAGGTGGTCGAGGGTCGCCCGCTCGGCCACCCAGCCCGACAGCGACGGGCCGCCGGCGCCGTCCAGCAGCTCGACCAGGGCGTCGGGCACCTCGGCGGCATCGCAGGCCGGCACGTCGAGCCGGGCCCGCAGCCGCAGCTCCATCGAGTGCTCCAGCCGCTCGCGCAGCACCAGGAACGACGGGTCGTCCTCCCAGGCGGGGTCGACGCCGTCGAACCGCCGGTAGGAGAGGTGCTGGAGGAGGAAGAGGGCCAGTTGCTCGTCGTCGGGGCCCGACGGGGGCACCCACCGCAGGCGCGCCGTCCCGGGAGGGCGACGCAGCGTGGCGAGGACGTGGTCGCTGAACGGGCCCGCGGGGGAGGGGAGCAGCACGCCCAGGGCTTACCCGCCCGGCAGCCGGGCAGACACCGGATGCCCGGTGCGGCGGCGGCTCAGACCCCGGCCAGGTAGGCGATCCGCTCGGTGATGTGGACGGCGTGGTCGCCCAGGCGCTCGAAGAAACGGGCCACCAGCGTGGCCTGCAGGGCGTCGTCGAGGGCGCCCCCGCCCTGGCACAGGTCGACGACGAGCTGGTCGTGGAGCTCGTCGATGCGGTCGTCGTCGCGGTCGATGCGCTCGGCCGCCCCCGCGTCGCGCTGCGCCCACGCCTCGCCGGCGGCCGCCCACATGCGGGTGCACAGCGCGCCCATCTCCGACAGCGCCGCCCGCACCGGGTCGGGCAGCCGGCCGGCGAGGTCGTCGACCGCCCGGTTGGCGATGTGGGTGGCGAGGTCGCCGCTGCGCTCCAGCTCGGGCGTGATCCGCACGACCGACAGCAGGAACCGCAGGTCGAGGGCCATCGGCGACTGGCTCAGCAGCTCGCGCTGGGCCAGCTCCTCGATCTCGTGCTCCAGCCGGTCGATGGCGGCGTCGTCGTCGGCGACGGCC
>DATCLV010000170.1:0-3251 GCA_036563745.1 Acidimicrobiales bacterium
GGCGGAGATGGCCCAGGCCGCGCCGACCGCGCCGACTTCGCCGCCGGCGACGCCACCCGCGGCGCCCGTCCCCCCGAGCGCGCCGCCGGGGCCGGCCGCGCCGCCGGTCGTCCCACCGACCGCGCCGCCCGTGGCGCCGCCGACCGCCGCCCCCGGCGCCGCAGGCCAGGCCCAACCCGGGTACCCGGCGGCCCCACCGGGCGCGCCCGTCGCCCCGACGGCGTCACCGGTCCCGCCGGTCCCGCCGGTCCCACCGGGCGCCCCGATCGCTCCGGGCGTGCCGGGCGTCGCCGTGCCGCCCGGCACGCCCCCGTCGCCGGCCGGGTACGGCCCACCGCCCACCGGCTACGCCCCGCAGCCGGCCGCCGCGCCCGGCTACGGCTACGGCCACGGCCACGGCTACGGCGCCGCCCCGGCGCCCGGGTACCCCGCCGCCCCGCCCTACCCGCCGGTGGCCGGTCCGCCGACCGGCGCCTACCCGCCCGCCTACGGCGCGCCGGGCGCCGCGCCGGCCCGGCGCGTCGATCGGGGGCAGGGGAGCCGCCGGGCCCTGCTGGGCGTGGCCGTGGTCTTCGCCGTGCTCGCCGCCGGCTTCGCCGTGGTCAACCTCCGGGCCACGCCCACCGGCGCCGGCACCCCCGAGCAGGCGGTGGAGAGGTTCTTCGACGCGGTCGCCGACGAGGACCTCATCGGCGTCCTCGAGATGCTCGACCCCGGCGAGCGCGAGGTGCTCGTCCCCTTCGTGCGGCAGCTGTCGTCGGAGCTCGACCGGCTGGAGATCACCAGCGGGCTCGACCCCGACGACGTCGACGGGTTCGACATCGAGGTCACCGACCTGGAGGTCCGGCCCCAGGAGCTGGGCCCCGGCGTCGCCGAGGTGGCGGTGACCGGCGGGACCTTCCGGTTCGCCACGGTGCCCGAGGCGGTCCCGGTCGGCGACGTGCTGCGCGACATCATCGAGGCCAACGGCGGGGAGATCGACATCCCCCGCCAGCAGGACCAGACGTCGATCCGCCCCGAGGACGACCTGTTCCTGGTGACCACCGAGCACGACGGCCGCTGGCACCTGAGCCTCGGCTTCACGATCGCCGAGTACGCCCGCCGCGACGCCGGCCTCGACTTCCCGGACCTCGACGGGGGCGTCGAGCCGCAGGGGGCACCGTCGGCCGAGGCCGCCGTCGAGGAGCTCGTCGAAGCCGTCGCCGCCTTCGACGCCGAGCGGGTGATCTCGCTGCTCCCACCCGACGAGCTGCGGGCCCTGCAGGTGTACGCGCCGCTGTTCCTGGACGACATCCAGGACGAGCTCGACGACCTCCGCGACGACGAGGACCTCGAGATCACCGTCGACCGGCTCGACGTCGAGACCCGGGACATCGACGGCGGCACCCGGGTCATCCCCACCGGCGGCTCGATCACCCTGGAGGACGGCACCGGCGAGACGACCCTGTCCTACGACGACGGCTGCTTCGAGGTGACCGGCGCCGCCGAGGAGGACTTCGAGGACGAGTTCGGCGACACGCGGGTCTGCACCGACGACCTCGCGGAGGGCCGGAACAACGGGCTGTCCGAGGAGGACGAGGCCGACCTGGCCGCGCTGGGCGCCCTGTTCGCCGACTTCGAGCCCGGCGTGGTGGCGGTCGAGCGGGGCGGCGAGTGGTACGTCGACCCGTTCCGGACCCTCGGCGACCTCGGCACCCAGGTGCTGGCCGGCATCGAGAAGGAGGACCTGGAGGAGGGCGGCATCCTCTACCGCCTCCTCACCGGGGAGCTCTTCGACAGCTTCGGCTACGAGGACTACGAGGACTTCGAGATCCCCTACGACGACTGCGAGATCTTCGACTCGGACGTCTGCTGAGGAGCGTCGGCCGGGCCGCCCGCGGCGCCGGTGGACCGAAGGTCGAGCCGATCAGGCGCCGGGCTGGATGCGGTCCATCCCGGCGCCGGCAAGACCGCCCCACACGAGCTGCGTGAGGTAGTCGACCAGCTCGTCCTTGGTCATGTCCTGGTGCTCGAGCCACCACTCGGCGCCCACGAACCCCATGCCCACGATCGCCAGGCCCCACGGCTCGGCCAGCGACGCGTCGGCGTGCGCGGCCCGGAAGCCCTGGTTGAGCAGCGAGGTGATCTCCTCGGCGATGCCCCGGACCAGCCGCGACGAGATCGGGTTCGGCGTGTCGAGGGCGCTGCGCACGAGGAACCGGTAGATGCTCGGCTCCTTCTCGATGAACGTGCAGAAGGCGTCGAGCGACGACCGCACGACCTCGCGCGGGTTGCCGAGCTGCGCCGAGCGCTCCAGGGACTCCGAGAGCGTGGAGATCAGCATGTCGGACGTGCGCTCGGCCAGCGCCTCGGCCAGGCCGGCCCGGTCGCCGAAGTGCGAGTAGAGGATCGGCTTGGTGATGCCGGCCTCGCTGGCCAGCTGATCCATCGAGGCCTGTGGGCCGGCACGGCGGATGGCGCGCTCGGCGGCGTCGAGGAGCTCCTCGCGCCGCTCCTCCCGCGTGCGGCGGGGCCCGCGCGGCCGTCCCCGGCGGGGCCCGCCCGCCGGAACCGTTCCCGTCGCTCGGTGACCGCTGCTCATCAGGGGTGACGGTAGTGCAGGACTTGCCTGCTGGTCGGCAACCGGCGCATCCGCCAGCTGCGGAAGGTCCCTCGACCCGCTCGATCTCCACCGGGAGTCGCCGCCGCTCCACGGTCGGTGCGAGCTCGCTCGCCTCGACCGCCGTGGTGGTCAGCCACCGACCCGCTCCACGCCCGTGACCACGAGGTCGGGGCTCGACTTGCGGGCCTCGTCGATCGGGTGCCCGCAGTCCGGCACGGGGATCGTGCCCTTCTGCACGACCTCGACTCGGTAGGTGCGACGGGCCGGCTGCGCATCGGGGACGGGGTCCGCGGTGACCGTGACGAGCCGGCGGTCGGGGTCGGTGGCGTCGACCGTCACCGTGCGGGGCCGGTCGAGCCACCCCCAGCCCTCGACGCCGAACACGGCCGACTCGGCGGCCTGGGCGAACGGGTCGCCGATGGCGACGCTGCCCCGGTCGTGGGCGGCGGCCGTCGCGGCCGGGAGCGATCGCTCGACGATGCCGCGCACCAGGTCGGCGTCGAGCCACGCCCACGCCCGCCCGTCGGGGAAGGTGAGGGCGGTGGGCGCGAACCGGTGGCCGCCGGTGTGGCTGGTCCGCCAGACCCGCACGCCGTCGAGGCCCAGCGCCGCGACCTCCGTGTAGAGCCGCATGCCGTCGGCCCCGCAG
>DATCLV010000176.1:0-4268 GCA_036563745.1 Acidimicrobiales bacterium
GCAGCGGCCCCAGCACCCCGAGGTGGGTGGGTTGGGGCGGCGGGGCGGGCACGGCGGCGAGCAGCGCCCGGGCGGCCTTGGCGACCGGTGGCGGGGGCGCCGACGCCTCGGCCGCCCCGGCCGATCCCGTCGGGGAGCCGGAGGGCCCAGACGCCTCGGACGACCCGGGCGACCCTGACCCCGACGACCGGGACGACGCCGACGCCGACTTCGACGACCCCGCACCGGCCGTCGCCGCCATCCCCCGCACGACGGACCGGCCCGCCGGCCCCAGCGCCTCCAGCAGCGCCCGGCCCTCGGGGCGGCCGGCGGCGTCGAGCCCGACCGCCAGCTCGGCGGCGAACCGGGCGGGCAGCGTCGCCCGCACCATCCCCGTCGCCGGCACGTCGAGCGTGCGCAGCTCCCGCTCGCCGCCCCCGTCCCGGAGCGCCACCACCGCGGCCGCCAGCCGCCGGGCGACCGCGAGCTCGCCCCGCAGCGGCCGCTCGTCCCAGTAGCCCCGGGTCTCGGGGAGCAGGACGTCGGTGAGGGCCAGCGTGTGGCGCCACACGCGGCGGTCCATGCCCCGGTCGAGCCCGCCCGCCGCCACCGCCTCCCGCAGCCGCGCGGCGGCCGCCGCCTCGTCGCCCTCGGCCAGCCGCACCGCGGCGGTGGCCACGGTGTCGCGCAAACGCCTGCGCCCGCGCCGCGTCCCCGGATCGTGTCGAATTTCGGCATCCGGTTCGGCGGCGTCGGCCAGGGCGGCCGGTCGCTGCCCTCTCCCCTCCCCGCCCCCTCCCCCGCACGACGGAGGCGGCGGGCCCGGCGATCCGACTTCCGGTCGATGCCGCGCCGCCGGGGGTCTGGGTACCGTGACCTGATGCCCGGCGAGCTCGCAGCGTGGTGGCGCCGCCTCCCCGACCTCGGTCAGGACCTGCTGCTGGGCGCCCTGGTGGTGCTCGGGTGGACCGCCGGCACCCTGGCGGCGCAGCTGCCCCCGGTGGGCGAGGGCGCCCCGCTGGTGCTGCCGGCCGGCCAGAGCCAGGTGGCGATGTGGGCGACCGCGGCCGTGGTCGCCGCCCGCCGCGTCGCCCCGCCCGCCACCCTGCTCTTCGGGGTGCCGGTCTACGTGACCGTGCTCCTCCTGCCGCTGTACGACCTGGGACGGCCCGGCGGGCGCGGCGTCCTGGCCCACGCCACCGAGTTCCACCTGGTGCCGATCCTCGCCGCCGCCTACCTGGTGGCCCGGTCCGGGGCGGTCAACCCCCTGCTCACCGGCGCCGTGTGCCTGACCGGGACGGGCGCGGTGTTCGTCGACTTCGGCGAGCTGCAGCTGGCGCCGGGCGTCACCTGGTCGCGGGTGCTGTTCGCGCTGTTCGTGACCGCGGGCACCACGTTCCTGGGCGCGCTCGTGCGGGAGCAGCGGCGCTTGCGGGCCGTCGAGGCGCAGCAGGTGGTGGCGGAGGAGCGGGCCCGCATCGCCCGCGAGCTCCACGACGTCGTCGCCCACCACGTGAGCGCCATCGTCATCCGGGCCCAGGCGGCCGAGCGGCTGGCCGCCCGGCGGCCCGAGGTGGCGGTCGAGGCCGTGGGGTGGATCGCGGGTGCCGGGAAGGAGGCGCTGGCCGGCATGCGCCACGCCGTGCACGTGCTCCGGGAGGCCGACGCCGACCGCGTCGTCGAGCTGGCGCCCCAGCCCACGCTGGCGGACCTGCGGGGCATCGTCGACCGGCTGGCACCCACCGGCCTCGCCGTCGAGGTCGCCCTGCCCGACCCGCTCCCCCGCCTCGACCCCCAGGTGGAGCTGGCCGCCGTGCGGATTGCCCAGGAGGGCCTGACCAACGCCCTGCGGCACGCGGACGCCCGGCGGGCGGTGGTGCGGGTCGTCGAGGAGGCGGGCCACCTGGTGGTGGCGGTCGACGACGACGGCCGCAGCGGCACCGTCCCGAGCCTCGACCGGGCGGGCGCCGGGTCGGGCGGGTCCGGGAACGGCGCCGGGCACGGGCTGCGTGGCATGGCCGAGCGGGCCGCGGCCTGCGGCGGCCGGTTCGCCGTCACCCGCAGCGACCTGGGCGGCTGGTCGGTCCGGGCCACCCTCCCCCACCGGCGGAACGGTGCGGCGTGAGCGGCGAGCCGACGGGAGCGACGGGACCGGTCGAGCCGACGGACGCGGCCGAGCCGGGGACGACGACCGGGAGGACCGGGGCCGAGGACCCGACCGGCACGATCCGGGTGCTCGTGGCCGACGACCAGGCGATGATCCGGGTCGGGCTCCGCATGATCCTCGACGACGAGCCGGACCTGGCGGTCGTGGCCGAGGCGGCCGACGGCGTCCAGGCGGTCGAGGCCGCGGCCGGCGCCCGACCCGACGTCGTGCTCATGGACATCCGCATGCCGCTCCTCGACGGCCTGGAGGCGACCCGGCGGATCGTCGCCTCGTCCGACGACCCGCCCCGCGTGCTGGTCCTCACCACCTTCGACGACGACGAGTACGTCTTCGGGGCCCTGCGGGCCGGAGCCAGCGGCTTCCTGCTGAAGGACGTCGCCCCGGACCCGCTCATCGAGGCCATCCACACCGTCGCCCGCCACGAGAGCCTGCTGGCCCCGGCCGTGACCCGGCGCGTGATCGAGCGCTACGTGGAGCTCGACGGGAAGGCCGGCCGGTCGCGACCCTCCCCGATGGCCGACGCCGTCGCCCGGGCCGGGCTCACCGACCGCGAGCGCGAGGTGCTGGTGGGCCTGGCCGCCGGGTGGTCGAACGTCGAGCTGGGCGCCCACCTGCACCTCAGCGAGGCCACGGTGAAGACCCACGTGAGCAACCTGCTGGCCAAGCTGGGCCTGCGCAGCCGGGTGCAGGCGGTGATCGCCGCCTACGAGTCGGGCCTGGTGCGCCCCGGCGACGGGCGCTTCGACCCCGACCGCTGATCCCCGGCCCGGCCGGGCAGCCCCGGGCCGGGCTGCCCCGATCGGCGGGGCCGGGCGTCCCGCCCCTCGATCGAACGGAGGAGGCGGATCCCGCCCTGCGGCCGATCCGCCGGGCGGGGCCGGCCTTCATGCTGCGATGACCATGGACCACGCAGCACCCCTCCTGACCGCCCCGGCCCCGGCCCCGGCGACGCCGGCGGCTCCGGCCCGGCGCACCACCCCCGAGCGCCCGTCGACCCCGCCCGTCGCCGCCACCCGTCTGACCCCGGCGATCGGGGCGGTCGTCCGGGCCGAGGACCTCCCGGCCGGCCCCGAGCGGGCCGCCGCCCTCCGGGCCCTGGTCGTCGAGCACCACGTGGTGTTCGTCCCGGGCTTCGGCACCGACGAGGCCGCCTTCACCGAGCTGGCGCACGGGTTCGGCACCCCGAGCGTCCACCCGCTCCAGCGGTTCACGGGTCGCGACCGGCAGGCGGTCACCGAGATCCTCGACGGGCCCGACCGGCCGCCGGCGGGCTTCCCGTGGCACACCGACCTCAGCTGGCTCGAGCAGCCGCCCCGGTTCGGCCTGCTCCAGGCGCTGGAGATCCCGGCGGCCGGCGGCGACACGCTCTGGACCAGCCAGGCCGCCGCCTACCGGGCGCTGTCGCCCGCCCTGCGGGCCCTGTGCGCGGGGCTGACCGCCGTGCACGGGATCGACGCCACCCTGCGGCGCACGGTCGTCGACCACCACGGCCCCGACCTGGCCGACCGGTTCGAGGCCGCCCACCCGCCGGTGCGGCACCCGCTGGTCCGGGCGCACCCCGACACCGGCGCCCCCGGCCTGTACGTGTGCCCGATGTACCTGCGGCACGTGGCCGAGCTGCTCCCCGACGAGTCGGCGCTGCTCCTGTCCCACCTGGCGGCCGTGGCGACCGACCCGCACCACACCGTCCGGTGGCGCTGGACGGCGGGCGACCTCGCCCTCTGGGACGAGGCCTGCACGCTGCACCGCGCCCTCGTCGACCACCACCCGGCCCGGCGGCGGATGCGCCGCTGCACGATCGAGGGCGACCGCCCCCGCCCGGCGCCGGTGCCGTGAGCGGGCGGGCCGGGCGGGCGGGCGGCCGGAGCGGGCCGACGGGCCGCGCCCCCGTCAGCCCGGCTCCGTGCCGTCCGCGACCGAGGTGAGGTGGGTGAGCGAGCACAGCCAGCGGTCGCCGTGGCGGGTGAACACGTCGGTCGACCACTCGTCGAGCGTGAACGGGGTGCCCTCGTAGACGCCCTGGTTGCGGACCCGGGCGATCACCACGGCCACGTCCCCGTAGATCCGCAGGTCGTGCAGCTCGGAGGTCATGGCGCTGTGACTGACCCGCCCCGTCGCCACC
>DATCLV010000183.1:0-20935 GCA_036563745.1 Acidimicrobiales bacterium
CCTAGGGGCCTCTCGCCCGAACTCGACCGCACCTGCGCCGGACAGTTCGCGCCCGTTCCCGGCCCGCAGAACGCGTTGCAGAAACTACGTTCGGCGGCGCATGGCGTCGTCGCTGATCGTCGGTCCCACCGGGTTGGGCACGGCCGCCGCCCGGGTGCGGAAGGGGCGGGGGTTCTGGCCGCCGCGGTTCGCGATCCCGTTCCCGCGGCGGGTCAACCCGGAGGTCGAGCGGCTGCGGGCCGACGGGTTGGCGTGGGCCCGCGCCCGGGGCCTGGTCGACACCGACGAGGCGGTGGCCCGCCTCGACGCCGCCCGGTTCGATCGGCTGACCGCCTACGCCTACCCGGAGGCACGGGGCGCCGGCGCCGACCTCGCCGCCCACTGGATGTACTGGTTCTTCCTGTTCGACGACTGGTTCGACGGCCCGCTCGGCCGCGACCCGGCGGCGGCCCGGACGGTCGTCGAGCGGCTGACCGCCCACGTCCACGGCGGTCCCGCCGCCGTGGACGGCGTGCCGACAGACCCACCGCTGGTGCGGGCGTTCGTCGAGCTGTTCGACCGGTCGGCGGCGGGCATGGCGCCGGCGTCGCGCCACCGGTTCGCGCTCGACACGGCCCAGTACCTCTTCACCAACTACATGGAGGCGTTCCATCGCGTCCGGGGCGGCCTCGACGACCTGGGCACGGTCACGCACGTGCGGCGGTACTCGATCGGTGTGCTGCCCTCGCTCGACTTCGGCGAGCCGGCGAACGGCTTCTCGCTGGCCGCCGAGCTGGTCGGCGGCGAGCCCCTCCACCGCCTGCGCACGATCACCGCGGACGTGATCGCCGCCGTCAACGAGGCGTTCTCGCTCGGCAAGGACCTGGCGCTGGGCGAGACCACCAGCGCCGCGGTCACGATGATGCGGCTCCGCCGGTGGACGCCGGAGGAGACGATCGGGTTCCTGGAGCGGACGGTCGCCGAGCTGCTCGACGAGCACCGGCGGCTGGAGGTCGAGGCCCGGGAGCAGGCGCAGCGGTTCGGTCTGCCCGAGGAGGCCGGGAACGTGGCGCGCTACCTGCAGATGCTGCGCGACTGGATGGTCGCCAACCTGCGGTGGAGCGAGGAGACGCCCCGCTACCACGACGCGTCCCCGCATCCTGGCGCTCCGGCTAGCCCACCCGGCGGGGCAGACTGGACCCTTCCCCCGGCGCCGAGATGGAGGAGGGTCGTTGCCCCAGCTCGTGGGACGTGAGGACCAGCAGGCGGCGATCGACCGCCTGCTCGCCGCGGCCCGGGAGGGGCGCAGCGGGGCGCTGGTGCTGCGGGGCGACGCCGGGATCGGGAAGTCGGCGCTGCTCGACCACGCCGTCCGGTCGGCGGGTGGGATGCGGGTGCTGCGAGGCGTCGGGATCGAGTCGGAGGCCGAGCTGGCCTTCGGGGCCCTCCACCTGCTGCTGCACCCGTTCCTCGACCGCCTCGACCGCCTGCCCGGCCCCCAGGCCGCGGCGCTGCGCACGGCGTTCGGCCTGGCCGAGGGCTCGGCGCCCAGCCGGTTCCTGGTCGGCGCCGGCACGCTGGGCCTCCTCGCCGAGCTGGGCACCGAGGCGCCGCTGCTGGTCGTGATCGACGACGCCCAGTGGCTCGATCGGAGCTCGTCCGACGCCCTCCTGTTCGCCGCCCGCCGGCTCCAGGCCGACCCCGTGGCGATCCTGTTCGCCGCCCGCCACGGCGCGGTGCCGTTCGCCGCGCCCGGGGTCGCGTCGATCGAGGTCCCGGGCCTGCCGCCCGAGGCCGCCGCCGACCTGCTCGACGGGCAGGCGCCGGGCCTGGCCGCTCCGCTGCGCGCCCGGGTGCTGGCCGAGGCCGGCGGCAACCCGCTGGCGCTGATCGAGCTGGGCACCAGCTACCGGGCGGCCCAGGACGCGGGCACGGTCGACCTGGCCGAGCAGGTGGCCCCGCTGCAGGTGACCTGGCGGGTGCAGGAGGCGTTCCGGGCGCAGATCGCGGGGCTCCCCGAGGCGACGCGGCTCGCCCTGGAGGTGGCGGCCGCCGACAGCGCCGCCCGCTTCGACGTGATCCTGCGGGCGATGGCGGCGGTCGGTGTGTCCGCCGACGACCTGGCCCCGGCCGAGCGGGCCCGGCTGGTCACGGTGTCGGCGTCGGGGCTGGCGTTCCGCCACCCGCTGATCCGGGCCGCCGCCTACCAGCAGGCCCCGCACCATCGCCGCGTCGCCATCCACCGGGCGTTCGCCGACGCCGAGCCCGACCGCGACCGCCGCGCCTGGCACCTCGCCGCCGCCACCACCGCCCCGGACGAGGCGGTCGCCGCCGAGCTGGCCCGCACCGCCGAGCGGGCGGAAGCGCGGGGCGGGGCGATGGCGGTGTCGGCCGCCTACGACCGCTCCGCCCGGCTCAGCACCGACCCCGACCTCAAGGCCGTGCGCCTGGTCCGGGCCGCCCACGCCGCCTACGCCGCCGGGCATCCCGACCGGGCCGAGCGGCTCGCCACCGAGGCCCAGTCGCTCACCGCGACCGCCGGGTGCGGGCCGACGCCGTGTTCCTCCGGGCCCAGGTCCGCTACGAGCGGGTGTCGCCGGCGGCCGACGCCGCCCTGGCGCTGGAGGCCGCCGACCTGGCGCCCGACGACGACCCGGCGAGCGCCGCGAGCATCCTCATCGAGTCGACGTGCGCGGCGAAGGACGCCGGCGACCTGGGCCTGCTGCGGCAGGGCGTCGAGCGCCTGGCCCGCCTCCGCCTGCCCGACGGCGACGGCGACGGCAGCGGCGACCGCAGCGGCAGCGACAGCGACAGCGGTGAGGCCCTGGCCGGCGCGGCGATCGTCGCCTGGCCCGACCTGCTGGAGGGGCGGCCGGAGCGGGCGGTCGAGCCGATCGGGCGGCTGCTCGTGGCGGCACGGGAGCGCCCGCTCGACGACCTCCCCCGGATCATCGCCGGGTTCAGCGGGATCCTCGTCGGCGACGACGAGACCGCCGTCGCCGCCACCACCGCCATGGCCGACGAGGCCCGGGCCCTCGGCAAGCTCACGTGGATCCCGTACGCCCTGGAGGTCCTGGCCGTCGCACACCTGCTCCGGGGCGACTTCGCGGCCGCCCAGACCTGCCTCGGCGAGGCGCTCCCGCTGGCCGAGGAGCTGGGGATGACCACCGAGGCGGCGGTGCTGGGGGCGATCGCCGCGTGGCTGGCGGCGGTGCACGGCGACGAGGACGGTTGCCGGGCGCTGGCCGACCAGGTGGGCCCGGTCGTCGCCGAGCGGCACCCGTGCGGGGCGGCGCTGGTCGCCTGGGGGCTGGGGCTGCTCGACCTCGCCGCGGGCCGCTTCGACCGCGCCCTCGACCACCTGGAGCCGGTGTGCCGGGGCCCGGTCCGGCTCGACTACCCGATCCGGGCGGTGCCCGACCTGGTGGAGGCGGCGGTGCGGTCCGGCCGTCCGGAGCGGGCCGCCGATGCCGTGGCCGACCTCGAGCGCTGGGCGGCGCACGTGCCGAGCCCGGCCGCTCGGTCGCTGGCGCTGCGGTGCGGGGCGCTGCTGCGGATGGCGGGCGGGGGCGACGGCTCGGGTGCTCCGGGTGCCGAGGGCGCCGGCGACGACGTCGACGCCCTGCTGGCCGACGCCGTGGAGGGATCCCCGTCGCCCTACGACCAGGCCCGCGCCCGGCTGCTGTGGGGCGAGTGGCTGCGGCGCCGCCGGCGGCGCACCGAGGCCGGCACCCAGCTGGAGGCGGCGGGGGAGGGGTTCGAGAAGCTGGGCGCCGAGCGGTGGGCGCAGCGGGCCCGGGCCGAGCTGGCGGCCCTCGGCCGCCGCCCGGTCGCCCGGCCCCACGCCGCCGACCTGGCGAAGCGTCTGACGCCCCAGGAGCTCCAGGTGGTCCGGCTGGCGGCCGCCGGGCTGACCAACAAGGAGATCGCCGCGCAGCTGTACGTGAGCCCGCGCACGATCGGCCACCACCTGTCGCACGTGTACGCCAAGCTGGGCGTCAGCCGCCGTACCGAGCTGGCCACGCTCGACCTCTGACCGGGTGGTGCCCACGTGGTCGCCGGTCGCCCGGCGGTGACGGATGGGCCATGTGACCGATGCGGTGGACCGCTCCGGCGGCGGACGATGCCCCGGACGACGAGATCCCCGCAGGAGGAAGCGATGTTGCTGGAGAACAAGACGGCCGTGGTCTACGGGGGCGCGGGTGGCGTCGGCTCGGCGATGGCCCGGGGCTTCGCCGCCGAGGGCGCCCGGGTGGTGCTGGTGGGCCGCACGCCCGAGACACTGGAGGCCGTGGCCGCCAAGATCCGGGCCGACGGTGGCCAGGCCGAGACCGCGGTGGTCGACGCCCTCGACGAGGCGGCCGTGAACGATCACGCCGACTCGGTGGTGGCCACGACCGGCAGCCTCGACGTGTCGGTCAACGTCACCTCGCAGGACCCGATCTTCCGGCCGCTGAGCGACATCCCGGTCGACGAGTTCGCGGCGGTGATCGACACGATCCTGCGGTCGCAGCTCAACACCACCAAGGCCGCCGCCCGTCACATGGTGCGCCAGCAGTCGGGGGTGATCCTGTTCTTCGGCGGGGCCGACTACGTGGCCCGGAAGGACCGGGCGAACATGGGCACGGTGACGGTGGGCATGGACCTCGTCGAAGCCCTGCGCCGCCAGTGGGCGTCGGAGCTGGGCCCGCACGGCGTGCGGCTGCTCACGCTGCTGACCGGCGGGATCGCCGAGGGCTTCCCCGACGGCCCCGAGTTCGCCGAGGCCAAGCAGGCGATCATCGACCAGACCCTGCTCGGCCGGGCCGCCACCTACGACGACGTCGGCCAGTAACGCCCCTCGTCGAAATTGGGTGATTTCCGGGGCCATAGCCCCCGGAAATCACCCAATTTCGTCGACACCGGTGGCACGTTCGGGTCGGAGACGCGGCTAGCCGTGGGGTTGGGTGAAGTACGGGTCGGCGGCCGCGGTGGAGAAGCCGGCGATCGACGACGGGGTGTCGTTCAGCAGCATGTTGCAGGTGTCGGTGGTGGTCGTGACGCCGGCGGAGTTGAAGTAGAGGACCGCCTTGATGCGCGGGTGGGCCTTGACGGCCGCGGGCCAGGCTTCGAACCAGCGCCGCTTGGCCTCCGGGTCGGCCGGGTCGGCGGCCGTGCCGTACTCCGACAGCATGATCGGCTTCCCGTCACCGAGGTGGTTGGCCTCCAGCCAGGCGTAGAACGGGTGCACGGTGTCGTACGGCGACTTCCAGGTCCGGTTCCCCGTGCAGACGTAGAAGTTGTACGGGTCGTAGCCGATCCAGTCGACGTACTCGTCGCCTGGGTACAGCGCCTTGTAGCGGGAGTAGTGGCCCGAGTAGCCCATCATCGTCCACACCCAGATCACGTTGTCGGCCCCGGCGGCGGTGATCCGGTCGTGCACGTGGCGCCAGGCCCGGACGTACTCGGCGTCGGTGCCCTTCGCCGGCTCGTCCTCGGGCTCGTGGTCGAAGGTGAGGAACACGGGCTCGCCCCACGCGGCGAGGCGGGCGCCGACGGCGTCGATCGTGGCGTCGTGGCTGCCGTCGTAGATCTGCCGCCACGTGAGCGTCGTGCCCGACGAGAAGATCCGTGACTCCCAGCTGATCTTCAGGATCCGGCCGGCGGCGACCTGCTCCCGGTCGTAGCTGTCGGGGAAGACGCCGTTGCGGCCCTGGTTCGACATGTCCCGGTAGCTGTGCACCACGTCGAACCGCCGCCCGACCTGGGCCTCGATCTCCTCGAGCGGGACGGTCGGGTTCCACCCGTACGACCGGTCGGTGCGGGCGTACACCCCGAACCACGCCCCGCACGTCGGCTCCAGCAGCGCCGTCACGCGCCCGCACCCGGCGCCGGGCCCCGGCTCGGGCGCGGTGGTCGTGGTGGTGGCCGGTGGCGCCGTCGTGGACGTGGTCGGCGCCACCGTGGTCGTCGGCACCGGGGGCCGGGTGGTGGTGGGCGCGGCGGTGGTCGGTGGCGGCGCGGTCGTGGAGGTCGTCGGGGTCCCCGGCCCGCCCGGCGGCGGGGCGCAGCCGACGACGCCGGCCAGCGCCCCCAGCGCCCCCAGCGCCAGCAGCACCGCCGCCGTCGACCGGCCTGCCGGCGGCACGCCCCGCGCTCGTCGGCCACCCTTCGTGAACATCGTTGTTCTCCCCAGCATCGGCCCGGGAGACTAGGCGAGCCCGAGACCGCCGTCGTCGAACCTGCCCGCGAGGTGGGGAAGCCGAGGTCCCCCGTTCGTGAGCAGGTTCGGTCAGGCCGGCACCAGCGGTCAGAAGTTGGAGATCACGGCGTCGAGGACCCGGTCGATCGTGGTCGGGTCGGACGCGTCGTAGGCGGCGGCGCTGGTGGCGTCCGCGATCTGGCGCAGCGTCGACTGGTCGGCGTCCTCGCCGTAGCCGATCGGGAACACCCGCACCGGGGTCGACTGGCCCTCGCTCGACGACGACAGCGACGTGAGCAGCGCGTCCAGCTGGTCGCCGTCGTCGGTCCCGTCGCCGTCCTGGTTCTGCCCGTCGGACAGCACGACGACGGCGTTGATGCGGGTCGGGTCGTAGTTCTCCCGCGCCGACCGGAACGCCTCCTCGGTGGCCTCGTACAGGGGCGTGTTGGCCACCGGCGCCAGCTCCCGGATCCGGTTGGCGAGCTGCTCGCGCACGTCACCCACCCGGGCGGGCGCCTGGAGCTCCAGGATGTTCTGGTCCGCCTCCGGCCCGAGCTCGGTGGAGAAGATCCAGAGGCCGACCTCGTCGTCGTCCTTGAACATGTTGAGCGCCTCGACGGCGGCGGACTTCGCCAGGTCGAGCTTGGTCTGGCCGGTCTCCGGGTCGCCAGGGTCGCCCATCGAGCCCGACACGTCGATCAGGAGCAGCACCCGCGCCGACTTGCGCTGCACCGACCAGTCGTCGAGCAGCCGGGCGAGCACGGCGGGCTGCGGCACCTCCAGCAGCGTCTCGGGGGTGGCCGGGTTGACGCCGTTCTCCTCGCTGATCGGGTCGCCGACCGGCACGTCGGGGTTGCCGGGCCGGAACCCGTAGCGCAGCACCTTCTCCTGGTTCTCCGCGGCGAAGGCGTACTCGACGAAGAGGTCGGCGGCCTCCCGCTCCTCGGCGCTCACCCAGTCGGCGTCGAGCACGAACAGCGGGTGGTTCGAGTAGAGGGTCCCCTCCTTGGGGTAGATCGCCACGAGCTGCTCGCGGGGCTCGCGGGCCTCCTCACCGGGCTCGACGATCCCGTCGGGGTTGCCGGTGTTGTAGTCGATCACCGACTTCTCCTCGACGGCCGCGGCCGAGACGTACTGCAGCGCGTTGCCGCGCATGTCGGCCCGGTACCAGTTGTTGAGGAACGTGAGCGTGGTGTCGCCGTAGTGGACGACCGACGACTCGACGTCGGTGGCGAACTGGACGACCGTGGGGTTGTCGAGGTCCTCCGACGACAGGCCGCTGGTCTTCCCGGTGGCGGCGTAGGCCTGCGCGATCAGGGCCGCCAGGCCGCTGGTCGAGAAGTTGGGGTTGGTCTTGCCGAGCCGGAACTGGCCCCACTCGGGGTGGCCCTTGCCGCCCCAGCCCTGCGGGTCGCGGGTCAGGGCGAGGATGTCGGCGAACCCGATCGGCGTGTCGGGGTAGCCGAGGGCCTCGGCCATGGGGCGGGGCATGGCGATGACCAGGGGGCTGAGCATGAACTGCCGGGCTTCGAGGTCGGCCATCTCGCTGCCGGTGTGCTGGTTGAGCAGGGCGCCCCAGGTCGACGCGGCCGGCGACCAGATGACCGGCCGCGGCCCCTCGGTCGACTCGTCCCACCCGTTGGCGAGCAGGGACTCGGCGAGGCCGGACGACTTCAGGTGCACCCGCACGAAGGCGCACCCGTCGTCGAGCTCGGCGGCGTCCGACCCGTTGAAGTCGTCGGCCAGCTCCTCCATCAGCTCGATCTTCTCGGGCGAGCTGGCCAGGTCGACCGCGACGCAGTCGCCCGGGTCCTCCAGGCCGCCGCCCTCGTCGTCGCCGTCGTCACCGCCGCCTCCGCAGGCGCTGAGCGCGGCCACCGCGACCAGCGCCGCCAGGCTTGCCCCCTGCCAACGCTTCTGCCGCCGTGTCATCCCTGTCACCTCCGTACTGTGGCCGCCGGCTGCTGCCCGCCGGCGCGGATGCGGCCACGGCCCCGTTTCATATCAGGTCCGCCGGTCGATGCCGCAGCAGGGCGACCGGCCGCCGGTGCCGCGGGCCGGTCAGACCAGCTCCTGCCACCGCTGGAGCAGCACCCAGAGGACGTCGCCGCGGGGGACGTTGGCCTCGTCGGGCAGCTCGACGGCGGTGTCGACGCCGGGCGCCGCGTCGCGGCCCTCGACCCGCCAGCCGGCCTCGGCCAGGGCGTCGAGCAGGTCGTCGTCCTCGGCCAGGTCGGCGGCGGCGCCCCCGGGGTCGCCGTCCTCGCCGTCGCCGGCGTCGACGAGCGGCACGGCGACCAGGTCGGCGGTCACCACCGGCTCGGGGACCACGACCCGCACGGCGTCGCTGGCGAGCGCCGGTCCGGCCTGGGCCTCGACGGTGCCGAGCACGGCCAGGAGGCCGGGGCCGCCGGTGATCATCTCGCCGACGGCGGCGGGGCGGCCGGCGGTGGGCGCGGTGGCGGCGAAGCCGGCGAGCCAGTTGTCGAGGGCGCCGTCGAAGTCGTTGCTGGCGAACCCGGTGTCGTCGAGGCGGTCGCCGACGGCGGCGGCGAGCGCGAGCAGGTTGGCGCCGGCCCCCGGGTCGGCGATGCCGGCCTTCACCGTGCCCCAGTTGGGCTGGCCGCCCACGTTCGTCCACGGCCGGTTGGCGGCGTCGCCCACGCACTGCCAGGTGATGGAGCCCCCGCAGGCACCGGCGAGGGCGTCGGCCCGGTTCTCCTGCACGACCAGCACGACGGGGGAGCGGGCGATCGTGCCGCTGGCCTCGCCGGTGACGGGCCGGTCGCCGGCCAGGTCCCGGCTGACCTCGACCGCCTCGACCCAGGGCCGGGGGGCCAGCCACAGGTCGGCGTCGGCGTCCTCGGCCCGGTCGACGGCGAGGAGGCGGTCGGCGGTGGTGGCGGCGTCCTCGACGGTGACCTCGTAGTCGCCCTCGTCGGCCAGCGCCCGGCAAACGTCCTCCAGCTCGGTGGTGCAGACGAGCCGGTCGCCGCCGCCGTCGCCGCCGCTGCCACCGCCGTCGTCGTCGCCCCGGCCGCGCACGAAGAACGCCAGCCCGACCAGGCCGATCGACACCCCGAGGGCCAGCACCCGGCGCCCGTTCTCGCTCACCGGCGGGCTCCGCGCATCGTCCGCCCCTGGCGGTCGCCGACGCCGGCCGGCGACCCGGCCCCGGTCGTCGAGCCCGCCCCGACTCCGGCCACCGACCCGACCCCGGCCGTCGATCCGACCTCGGACACCGACCCGACCTCGGACATCGTCCCTGCCCCGACCGTCGACGCGGCCCCGGCCGCCACCACCGTCATCGTCCCCACCCGGTCCCCACTCGCACTCGCAGTCGCAGTCGCACTCGCACGTCCCCTCGGCACGGTCACAGCCTGCCCCAGGTCAGGCGGCCTTGGGCTCGCGCCACATCGGCCACAGCGGCGGGCCGTCGGGCAGCCGGATCTCCCCGGTGACCGTGAAGCCGAACCGGGCGTAGAAGGCGATGTTCCGCTCCTTCGACGACTCCAGGTAGGCGCCGAGGCCCTGTTCGTCGCACCGGTCGAGGATCGGGGTGAGCAGCCGCCCGCCGATGCCCCGCCCCTGCGCCGCCGGCTCGGTGCCGAGGATCGCCAGGTACCAGTGCGGTTCCCGGGGGTGGGCGGCCTCCATCAGCGCCAGCCCCCGCAGCGCCCGCGGCAGGCGGGGCCCGATGGCCGGGGCCAGCGCCGGGACCGAGCGCAGCACGTCGCCCCACGTCTCCTTCCAGTGGCCGGGCGGGTCCCAGAAGGCGCCGCCGTGGAGGCCGCCGACCGTCAGCACCTGGCCGCGCGCCCGGTGCCGCCCGGCCTCGTGGGCGAAGAACCGCCGCAGCCGGCGCAGGCGCCGCTTCGGGTGCGTGCCGAACAGCCAGGTCATCACGGGGTCGTCGTGGAAGGCCCGGGCCAGCGCCGCGGCCACGGGCCGGATCTCGTCGTCGGCGACCTCGCGAGCCCCGGTCACGCGCCGAAGCCTGCCACAAAGGGCGCGGACCGTCCCACGTCCCTCCCTACCATGGGGAGATGAGCGAGATCGCCGAGCAGGGGCGCCGGGCCCGGGCCGCCGGCCGGGTGCTGGCCACCACGTCCACCGAGGCCAAGGACGCCGCCCTCCGGGCCGCCGCCGACCTGCTGGTCGAGCGCACCGAGGATCTGCTGGCCGCCAACGCCGAGGACGTCGCCCGGGCCGAGGCCGAGGGCGTCACCGCCACGGTGGTCGACCGGCTGCGGCTCACGGCCGCCCGCGTCGAGGGCATGGCCGGGGGCCTGCGCCAGGTGGCGAGCCTGCCCGACCCGGTGGGCGCGATCAGCGAGGGCTGGGTGCGGCCCAACGGCCTGCGCATCCAGAAGGTGCGGGTGCCGCTCGGCGTGGTGGCGATCATCTACGAGAACCGGCCGAACGTCACCAGCGACGCGTTCGGGCTGTGCCTCAAGTCGGGCAACGCCGCGTTCCTGCGGGGCTCGTCGGGGGCGATCCGGTCGAACCTGGCGATCGCCGGCGTGCTGCGGGAGGCCCTGGCCAAGTCGGGCCTGCCGGAGGACGCCCTGGTCATGGTGGAGGACACGTCGCGGGAGGCGGCGGTCGAGTTCATGCGGCAGCGGGAGTCGATCGACTGCCTGATCCCCCGGGGCGGCCCGTCGCTCATCCGGTCGATCCTCGAGAACGCCACCGTCCCCTACGTGATCGACGGCGACGGCAACTGCCACGTCTACGTCGACGCCGCCGCCGACCTCGACATGGCGCTCGACATCGTCGACAACGCCAAGACCCAGCGGCCCTCGGTGTGCAACGCGGCCGAGACGCTGCTGGTCCACGAGGCGGTGGCCGCCGACTTCCTGCCCCGGGTGCAGGCCCGGCTGGAGGGTGTCGAGCTGGTCGGCGATCCGGCAGCCGTGGAGCTGCTGGGCATCCCGGCGGCTACCGAGGACGACTGGGCCGACGAGTTCCTGGCCCTGAAGCTGGCGGTGCGGGTGGTGCCGTCGATCGACGCCGCCATCGAGCACGTCGCCCGCTACGGCTCGGGTCACAGCGAGGCCATCGTCACGGGCGACCTGGCCGCCGCCGAGCGGTGGACGTCGTCGGTCGACGCGGCCGCGGTGCTGGTCAACGCCTCGACCCGGTTCGTCGACGGCGAGGAGTTCGGCTTCGGCGCCGAGATCGGCATCTCCACGCAGAAGCTGCACGCCCGGGGCCCGATGGGGCTCCGCGAGCTCACCACCGAGAAGTACGTGGTGCACGGCACCGGTCAGATCCGCGGCTGACGCAGGTTCTTCCGGCAGCTCCCCACCTCGTCCCGAGCAGCGAACTGTTTCCCACTCTGCGTGGCGGGGTAGGCCACCCGCGCAAGCACCCTGAGGCCGGCGGCGTCGAGCGTCGGTGAGGTCAGGGGCGGGAGCCGTGCTCCACGCCGTCGTCATCGATCCCGACGACGAGGAGCGAAGACGGATGGCAGACAGAGCGCAGCGGGCGATGGCGGGCGTCGGTGCTCGCAGCATGACCGGGCACACGCGCCACGGGGCGCGGTGGCTGCCGTGGCTGGCCCTGCTGCTCCTGGCGATCGCCGTGGCCCTGGTCGCCTGGATGGTCCTGCGTGACGACGACGACGCCGGCTCGTACATCCGGACCCCCGTGGTCTGGAGCCACGCGCGCGACGAGCCGGTCCCCGTCTGACCGCGGGACAGGGCGCGCCCCTGCATCGACGCCTACGAGAAGGAACGACCATGACCGAGACCACTGTCAGTGCCGAAGAGCTCCGCGGGTGGGTGGGGCGGACGCTCGTCGACCAGGCCGGGCACAAGATCGGCCGCATCGAGGACATCTACGTCGACGACGCCACGGGGGAGCCGGAGTGGCTCGCCGTGGCGACGGGCCTGTTCGGACGCCGGGTCAGCTTCGTGCCGCTGTCCGGCGCGACGACGAAGCCCGGCTCCGACGACATCGTGTGCCGCTGGGACCAGGCCAAGATCAAGGACGCACCCCACGCCGAGCCCGATGGTCGGCTCAGCCAGGACGAGGAGGTGGCGCTGTACCGCCACTACGGCGTCCGCTACGCACCGGCCGGCGCCGACCGGGGCCGGGGCGACGGCCAGGGTCACCTGGCGGCGACCGGGGCGGACCCGGGGATGGGTGCGGGGATGACCCCCGGCGTCGGGGACCACGGCGGGACCGGCGAGCCGGCCGGGCAGGCCAGGCTGTTCGGCCAGACGGGGACCGATGGCGGGACCGGCACCGGGCACATGGGCACGGGCACGGCGGACGACGCCGGCACGGTGACCGGCGAGGCCGGGATGGGTGACGAGCACGCGACGGTCGGCGAGGCGGCGCTCGGGGACCGGACCGGGATGGGCGACGAGATCGCGACGGCGGGGCGGGACGGGACGACCGGCGAGTCCGGGACGACCGGGATGACCGAGGACGAGGCCGACGCCTCCGAACGGGCCTGGGTGGCCGGGGAGGCCGGCACCGAGGGGGCCGCACCGGAGATCCCGGCGGCGACCGACGCCGGCGCCGACCTCGGTGCCGACACGGCCGGCGACCTGGACACGGGTGCGCGGCAGGATGCCGGCGCCGGGATGGCGACGGGGATGGCCGGCCCCGACGACGCCGTCGACACGCCCACCGCCGACACGCCCACCGCCGACATGACCGCCGCCGACGCCACCGCCCCCGAGCCCACCGGCGAGGAGGACATGGTCCTCGCCGAGGAGGAGCTCCACATCGGCAAGGAGCGCCACGAGTCGGGCCGGGTCCGGCTGCGGAAGTGGGTCGAGACCGAGCACGTGACCCGCACCGTGCCGGTGTCCCACGAGGAGGCCCACCTGCGGCGCGAGCCCATCGGCGCCGACGAGGCCGCCGGGGCCCACCTCGACGACCTCACGGAGTCCGATCGCGAGATGGTCCTCAGCGAGGAGCAACTCGTGGTCAACAAGCAGATCGTGCCCAAGGAGCGGGTGCGCCTCGAGAAGGAGACCATCACCGAGGAGGTCCCGGTCGAGGCCGACCTGCGGCGCGAGCGGGTCGAGGTCGAGGGGCTGGCGGACACGCCGCCGCAGGACGGCTGAGGCCCGACCGCCCCGGCACCATCGACCGACGCACGACCGGATCGGGCACGGGGAGCGGCGGACAGGCGCAGTTCTGCCGCTCTCCGTGCTCCACCGGTAGCCTGGCGCGACCGCCTGGGTGGGCCGTTGCGGCCTGCCGAGGAGCCGTCGAGCTGGGAGACCCAGGAAAGCGAGGACAGGCGACGTGGCGGACGACATCGAGATCCTGCGGGACGTCCGGGTGTTCGGCGTGACCGTCGAGGGCGCCGACGTCCACGTCGACGTGTACGGGGGCCGCTCCACCGTGTGCGCCGGCATCCACTTCACCTTCACCGACCCCCGGCGCCGGGCCGAGGCCGTCGCCCTCCTGCGTCGCTGGGAGGACGCCGCGACGCCGCTGACGTTCACGGCGACCGCCGACACCATCACCCTCCAGAACGACGCCGCCCTGTTGCACCCGGCCTGACCAGGGTCGGGGCGCCGCGAGCTACGGGGTGACGACGACCTTGCCCAGCGCGGCCCCGGTGCCGACGCGGGTGAGGGCGGCCGCGGTCTCCTCGAGCGGGTAGGTGCGGTCGATGTGGATCTTCACGTGGCCGGCCACGCACAGGTCGGCGAGCGGCGCGAAGCGCTCGGGCCCGGCGCGGACGACCAGCACGCCCATCCGGCGGGCCGTCAGCCGCCCCACCACGAAGCCGCCGGTGAGGATCCGGAGCAGTGCCCGCACGCTGCCGCCGACGCACAGGTAGCGGCCCCCGGGCGCCAGGGCCCGCCGGTAGGCGAAGACCGACCGGTGGGCGACCAGGTCGAGGATCAGGTGGTAGCCCGGCCGCCCGCGGGTGAAGTCCTGGGCGCGGTGGTCGATCACCTCGTGGGCGCCGACCGATCGCATGAAGTCGAGCTTGGCGGCGTTGTCGACCGCGGTCACGTGCGCTCCCGCCCGCCTGGCGAGCTGGATGGCGAACGACCCGGACCCGCCGCCCCCGCCGTTGACGAGGACCCGCATCCCCGGCGCGGCCGCCGCCGTGCCCTGGAGGGCGATCGGCCCGGCCTGGGGGATCGTGGACGCCTCGGCGAAGCTCAGGCCCTCCGGCTTGGGGGCCAGGGCGGTGGCCGGCGCCACGGCGAGCTCGGCGAACCCGCCCTTCAGCCCCAGGTTGTCGCCGTAGACCTCGTCGCCCACGGCGAACCCGGTGACGCCCTCGCCGACGGCGTCGACCCACCCGGCGATGTCCGACCCCGGCGTCGGCCGCCGGGGCGCCCGCAGGCCCCCGAGCCGGGCGTAGCCGGGCGAGCCGACCAGGCCCTCCCAGTCGCTGAGGTTGACCGACGTCGCCGCCACCTTGACCCGGACCTGGCCCGGGCCGGGCTCGGGCACGGGGACGTCCTCGACCCGGAGCACCTCGGGCCCGCCGTAGCGGTCCTGGACGACGGCCTTCACCGCTGCCTCCCCGCCCACCGCCTCGCCCCGGTCATGTGGGGACGCTACCGCGGCGCCAGGACCCGGGGCCTCGGGGCACCAGGGCCCCGGGACCCCGGGACCCCGGGACCCTGGCCGGGCGTCCCGGCGGCCCCGGCCTCAGATGGGCTTGCGGCCCAGGTAGGCGATGAGGCGGGTCTGCACGTCGGCGTCGGGCGGGACCGGCAGCTCGGGGCCGAACTGCCCGGACGTGCGCAGGATGTCGCCCAACCCCTGGGCGGCGGCCAGGACCCGGGCGGCGTCGTCGGGGTCGATGGTGTCGTCGAGCCCCGTGGCCTGGGCGAGGTCCCATCCGTGGACGACCAGGTCGAAGTTGAGGAACCGGTCGACGCCGTCCTCCCACCGGGTGCGGCCGAACATGCTGTCGTACTCGGCGGCGGCCCGCTCGGGGTCCTCGAGGTCGGCCTGCACCACGGCGCGGGCGGCGTCCCACGCGGCGACCGGGTCGTCGTCGACCGAGGGGATGTCGCCCAGCGACCGGCCGACGAACCTGAGGAACATCCCCTGGGTGTCGATCACGTGCCGGACCAGGTCGCGGGCGGTCCAGCCGTCGCACGGCGTCGGCTTCGACCACGCGTCGGCGGGCACGGCGGCCACCTTGGCGGCGAAGGCGTCGGACAGGCGTCGGTAGCGGTCGGCGATCTCGGACATGCCGTCCACGATGCAACGATCGGGCGCCGGGATATTGAAGATTCACGACATGGTCGGCGCGGGCGGAGCGGGTCGGCGCAGGACAGCCCGTAGGGTCGACGCCGTGGTCCGCCAGCCCGACGAGGACACCCGTGGCATCGTCGACCCGGTCAGCCACCGGGCCGCGGTCGACCACGTGCGGCTCGACCCGTCGCCGAAGGTGGGGCGGTTCGTCGCCTGGTACTGGTCGATCGAGTGGGACCTCGGCGATCAGATCCACAGCGCCGAGGTGCTGGTCCACCCGGTCGTGAACCTGACCTTCCAACCCGGCGAGGCCCGGGTCACGGGCGTGCAGCGGGCCCGGGCGACCCGGAAGCTCACCGGCCGGGGCTGGGTGCTCGGGGTGATGTTCCGGCCGGCGGGGTTCCGGCCCCTCGTCGACCGGCCGCTCACCGAGCTCACCGACCGGGCGCTGCCCGCCGTCGACGTCCTCGGGACCGTCGCCGACGAGCTCCACCGGGCGGTCGTCGCGGCCGCCACCCCCGCCGAGCGGGCCCGGGCGGTCGACGAGGGGCTCGCCCCCCTGCTCCCCGCCGACCACGAGCCGTCGGAGGACACGACGGCGATCGTGGAGCGGATCGCCGCCGACCGCCGCCTGCTGCGGGTCGACCAGGTGGCCGACGCCTTCGGCACCAGCGTGCGGCAGCTGCAGCGGCGCTTCGCCGACCACGTGGGTGTGAGCCCCAAGTGGGTGCTCCAGCGGTACCGCCTGTACGACGCGGCGGAGGCGGCGGCCGGCGGCGGGCACGTCGACTGGGCGCGCCTGGCCGCCGACCTGGGCTACAGCGACCAGGCCCACCTGGTCCGCGACTTCACCCGGGCTGTCGGCACCCCACCCGAGGCCTACGCTCGGAGCGTCGGTGCCGGGAGCGCCGCCCGGAGAGGTGGTCATCCGGGCTTAAGGGATTGACCCCCGGGTCAAGTCGCCCGGTAGCCTGGCCCGATGGAGTCCTCGGCGTACCGCTTCGAGTCCGTCCCCGCCGTGCGCGAGTCGTTGCGCAAGGTCGACTACCTGGCGGACGAGGGCATCGCCGGCGTGGTCTACCTCGCCGACCGGCTGGGCAAGCCGGTCCTGGTCGAGGGGCCCGCCGGGACGGGCAAGACGCAGCTGGCCAAGTCGGTGGCGGAGATCACCGGCGCCCGCCTCATCCGCCTCCAGTGCTACGAGGGGCTGGACGAGTCGAAGGCCCTCTACGAGTGGAACTACAAGAAGCAGCTCCTGCGCATCCAGGCCGAGCGCAACGACGGCGCCTCCTGGAGCGACATCGAGGAGGACATCTTCTCCGAGGACTTCCTCCTCACCCGGCCCCTCCTCGAGGCCATCCGGGCCGAGGAGCCCGTGGTGCTGCTGGTCGACGAGGTCGACCGGGTCGAGGTCGAGACCGAGGCGCTGCTGCTGGAGATCCTCTCCGACTACCAGGTCTCGATCCCCGAGCTGGGCACGGTGAAGGCCAACCAGATCCCGCTGGTGTTCCTCACCTCCAACAACACCCGGGAGCTGTCGGAAGCCCTGAAGCGCCGCTGCCTCTTCCTCCACGTCGACTACCCCGACCTGGAGCGGGAGCGCGAGATCATCCTCGCCAAGGTGCCCGACATCACCGAGTCGCTGGCCGAGCAGGTGGCCCGCATCGTCCGGTCGATCCGCCAGCTGGAGCTGAAGAAGCCCCCGTCGGTCTCCGAGACCCTCGACTGGGCCAAGACGCTGCTCCTGCTGGGCGTGGAGAAGGTCGACGCCGACGTCGCCACCGGCACCGCCAACATCCTGCTCAAGTACCAGAGCGACATCGCCAAGGCGGCCAAGGAGCTGTCCCAGGACGACAGCCTCGGCGGCGCGGGCGCCGGCGCCGGCAGCAAGCCCTGGCAGAAGACGTCCTGATGGCCCCGGCCTCGCCACCGGCCCCGGCCCCCGGCTCGGGCACGGAGGCGGCGGCCGCGGGCGCGGGCGTCGCCGTCACCGAGCTGCTGTCCGGCTTCATCGCCGAGCTCCGCACCGCCGGGCTCCCGGTGAGCCTCACCGAGAACCTCGACGCCAGGGAGGCTGTGAAGCACATCCCGCTCGAGGACCGGGACGCCTTCAAGTACGCCCTGGCCGCCACGCTGGTGAAGAACGCCTCGCACTGGCGGGTCTTCGAGACCGTGTTCGAGGTGTACTTCTCGCTCCGCGGCAAGGACTACGCGATCAGCGACGAGCAGGCCGAGGGCCTGCCCGACCTCGACGACCTCCTCGGCGAGCTCGCCCAGCAGCAGGGCGACCAGGCCGGCAACGGCTCGGGTGACATGATGACCCCCGAGCAGCTGGCCGAGATGCTCTACCGGGCGCTCCAGCAGGGCAACGACGCCATGCTCCAGGCGGTGGCCCGCCAGGCCGTGCGGCGCTACGCCGGCATGGAGCCCGGCCGGCCCGTCGGCGGCACGTACTACCTGTACCGCACGCTGCGGAACCTCGACCTCGACGGCGTCCTCGACAAGCTGATGGGCCAGGCCCGCGAGGACGCCGGCGACCAGATGACCCCGCTGGAGGAGCGGCTCGAGCGCGACGAGTTCGAGGCCCGCATCGACCGGCTCCGCAAGGAGATCGAGGCCGAGATCCGCCGCCGCCTGGTCGCCGACCGCGGCGTCGACGCCATGGCCCGCACGCTGCGCAAGCCGCTGCCCGAGGACGTCGACTTCATGCACGCCAGCCGCGAGGAGATGGCGTCGCTGCGCAAGGCGATCTACCCGCTCACCCGCAAGCTGGCCGTGCGGCTGGCCCGGAAGCGCCGCCACGGTCGCAAGGGCCCGCTCGACTTCCGCAACACGATGCGGCACTCGCTGAGCTACGGCGGCGTGCCGGCCGACCCCAAGTTCCGCTACCCCCGTCCCTCCAAGCCGGAGATCGTGGTGGTGGCCGACATCTCGGGGTCGGTGGCGGCCTTCGCCCGGTTCACGCTGCACCTGGTGTACGCCATCAGCAACCAGTTCTCGAAGGTGCGGTCGTTCGTGTTCATCGACGGCATCGACGAGGTCACGCGCCTGTTCGAGGGCACGGAGGACATCGCCGAGGCGGTCCACCGGGTGAACACCGAGGCCGACGTGATCTGGGTGGACGGCCACTCCGACTACGGCCACGCCTTCGAGGTGTTCCACCAGCGCTGGGGCCGTGAGATCGGCCCGAAGACCACGGTCCTGCTGCTGGGCGACGCCCGGAACAACTACCACGCGTCCCAGTCGTGGGTGCTGAAGGAGCTGGAGCACCGGGCGCGCCACGTCTACTGGCTGAACCCGGAGCCGAAGAGCTACTGGAACACGGGCGACTCGATCATCGGCGAGTACGCGACCTTCTGCGACGGCGTGTTCGAGTGCCGGAACCTCCGGCAGCTCGAGAAGTTCGTCGACCACCTGGTCTGAGCCCGGCCCGACGCCGGCCGACCCGGCCGGACGCGGGGCGGCCACCCGGACCACGACGGCGGTGGTCCGGGAGGCCGGCCGTGTCTGTCAGGAGCTGCGTGCCCCGCTCGGAGGCGGGTCCTCCACGCCCCGGGGGACGGCGGGGGGCACCGGCCCGGGGCGTGAGAACCTCGCTGGCACCAACGTACGGGGGCGATGTTGCGCCGCTGTCGCCGGCAGGTCAGGAGACGATGGCCAACACCTGAACGGTTGCTGAACGCCCGAGGCGCCACGAGCGGTCACGAGCAGCCACGATGCCCACCGTCGGTGGGGGCCGGGATAGGTTCGGTTACGTGAGGACGAGGACCAGGCGGCGGCTGGACGCGGCGGTGTTGGCGGGATGTGCGTTGCTCGTGGGCGGCGCCGGCGGGGCGGGGGCCGCGTTCGGCGACGTGGAACGGGTCACGCGGATCTGGACCCAGGCCGAGGTGGGCCTCGAAGGCGGGGCGCAGATCAGCGAGGTCATCGACTACGACTTCGGGGCCCTCGCCACCGACAAGCACGGCATCTACCGGGTCATCCCCCAGCTCGACCCCGCCGGCCCCATGGAGGTGTCCTCGCCCGACGCCCCCCACGGCTTCACGCTCTCGGAGGAGGCCGGGGGCACCCGCGTCCGGATCGGCGATCCGAACCGGACCGTGTCCGGGCGCAAGCGCTACCTGCTCGACTACCGGATCGTCGACGTCGTGAACCGCCAGGAGCTCGCCTGGGACGCCGTCGGCACCGGCTGGAACGTGCCCATCGACGAGGCCGAGATCCACCTGGTCGCGCCCTTCGAGCTGCACGGCGTCCGGTGCCAGGTCGGCACCGTCGGCTCCTCCGACTCGTGCGACGCCAGCGTCGTCGAGCCGGGTCACGTCGTCGTCGAGGTCGAGGGCCTCGCCAGCCACGAGGGCGTCACGGTGCGGGCCACCACCGGCAACCCCGTCTCGACCCCGGTCGCCACGCCGTCGGCTCCGGCCGACGCGCCCGAGGAGCCCGGCTCGGGTCTGCTCCCGCCGGCCGCGGCCGCCGCCGGCGCCGCGCTCGTGGCGGCCGTCCCGGCCACGGTGATCGTGCGCCGGGCCGGCCGCGAGCGGGTCGCCCCCGGCGGTGCCGCCGACGCCGCGTACGCCAACCACGCCACCGGCCACGTCCCCGGCGAGATCCGGGTCGACCACGACGAGCTGGCGCAGATGGCCACCACCGAGTTCGCCCCGCCGGAGAACCTGACCCCGGCCCAGGGCGGCGTCGTGCTCCGCGAGACCGTCCAGCCGGAGCACAAGGTGGCGTGGCTGATCGAGGCCGCCATCGCCGGCGACGTCGACCTCGAGGAGGAGAACGGCAAGCCGGTCCGCCTCCGGCGCACCGGCCACTCCCCGGAGCGGGCGGGGATCCTCGACGTCGCCTTCGACGGGCGTGACGAGCTCGCCCTCGGCGAGTACGACGAGTCGTTCGGGCAGGCCTGGGGCCAGGTGGGCATGGAGCTGGAGACCTGGCGAGCCAGGTCGGGCCTGTGGGACCCGGCCGGCGACCTCCGCCGCATCGTCGCCCTCGTCCTCGGCATCGTCGCCGCGGTGCTCGGCGTGCTGATCGTGATCGGCGGCGGCTGGCTGGCCAACAGCCGCGGCGGCCCCGCCGGCCTGGTCGTGGCGGCCGTCGGCGCGGCCGTGGCCGCCGGGGGCCTGACGGCGGCGATCAGCGGCTGGGAGCTGCGGGTGCGCACCCCGGCGGGGTCGGCGGCGTGGCTGCGGGTCGAGTCGTTCCGGCGCTTCCTCGCCGAGTCCGAGGCCTTCCACGCCGAGGAGGCCGCCAAGCGGGGGGTCCTGCGGGAGTACACGGCGTGGGCCGTGGCGGTCGGCGAGATCGACCGCTGGTCGCGGGCCGTGGCCGCCTCCTCGGTCATCCCCGCCTCGGCCGGCGTCTCCTACGCCTACATGGCCCCGGCGCTCATCGCCTCCACCAGCTCGACCGCCACCGCGCCCAGCTCCAGCAGCGGCAGCGGCGTGGGTGGCGGGGGCGTGGGCGGCGGCGCCGGCGGCGGGGGCGGCGGCTCCTGGTAGCCGGCCCGGCCCGGCCCGGCCCGGCCCGGGCCGGCGTCGGCTCCGGCCGGCGCCGAGGTCAGCGCCCGTCGAC
>DATCLV010000187.1:0-4285 GCA_036563745.1 Acidimicrobiales bacterium
CCGGCGGGGACGGCGACGAGGGCAGTGCCGGCGCCCCGACGACCGTCCCCGCCACCTTCCCCGGCGAGAGCTGGGGCACCGTCGGTCCGGTCGAGGCCGGGTTCGACCCCGACGGGCTGGCCCGCCTGGCCGACGCCGCCGAGGCGGCCGGCAGCCGCTGCCTCGTGGTGGTCCGGGACGGCAAGGTGGTCCTCGAGGAGTACTGGCAGGGCAGCGGGCCGGACGTGGCGCAAGAGGCGTGGTCGGTCACCAAGTCGGTCACGTCCACGCTGGTCGGCATCGCCCGCGACGAGGGCCACCTCGACCTCAGCGACCCCGCCGCCGACCACATCCCCGAGTGGCGGGGCACGCCGGCCGAGGCCGTCACGATCGAGAACCTGCTGAGCAACGACTCCGGCCGTCACTGGGACCTCGGCACCGACTACGCCGAGATGGCCCTCGGCGCCCGGGACAAGTCGGCGTTCGCCATCGGCCTCGCCCAGGACCACCCGCCCGGCGAGGTGTGGGCCTACAACAACTCGGCGATCCAGACCCTGTCGCCGATCCTGGCGTCGGCCACCGGCGAGGACCCGGTCGACTACGCCCGCACCCGCCTGTTCGAGCCGCTCGACATGGACCACACCCGGCTCAGCACCGACGGCGCGGGCAACGCCATGACCTACGCCGGCCTGCAGACCACCTGCCTCGACCTCGCCCGCTTCGGCCACCTGTGGCTCCACGACGGGAACTGGGCGGGGGAGCAGATCGTGTCGGCCGACTACGTCGAGATGGCGACCGGCCGGCCGTCGACCCCGCTCAACGCCGCCTACGGCTACCTGTGGTGGATCAACCACGAGGGCCCCATCGCCGGGCCCCTGCTCGCCACGACCGGCGCGCCCGACGACGCCACGGGCGACAGCGCCCCGGACACGCGGCTGGTGCCGGGGGCGCCGGACGACGCCTTCTGGGCGCTCGGGATGAACAACCAGATGGTCGCCGTGCTGCCGTCGGTCGACGTCGTGGCGGTGCGGCTGGGCGCCAAGCCGCCGGCCGAGGCGCCCTTCACCCAGACCGAGCTGACCACCGGGGTCCTCGACGCCCTCATCGAGCCCTGACCGCCGATCGAACCTGCCCCCGAAGCGGGGAGCCCGCGCCCCACTTCGGGGGCAGGTTCGATCGGGGCGTCAGGTCGCCAGGAGGACCGCGGCGACGGCCGCCGGGTCGTCGGGCATGGGGACGTGGCCGCACCCGCGGAGGGTGACGTGGCGGGCCTGGGGCAGGCGCTCCTTCGCCCGGGCGAACTGGCGGCCGACGAGCAGCCGGTCGCGGTCACCCCAGGCGACCGTGACCGGCCCGGTCAGCTCCTCGCCCCGCTCGAACCGGTAGTGGCGGCTGTAGGGGAGGATCGCCGTGAGCCCGGGCGCGGTGGCGAAGTCGTCGACCGTCCGCTCGGCCTCGGCGGGGCTCAACCGGCTGGGGTGGGCGAAGTACTGCGCCAGCAGGGCCGCCCGCACCGGCGTCGCCCGCAGGAGCCGGGGCAGGACCGGCCGCAGGACGGGGACGAGGGCCCGGGCGCCGTGGAACGACATGATCGTGTAGCGCAGCGCCGACCGGGACCAGAACCCGATCGGCGCCAGCGCCGTCACGGGACCGGCGACACCGCGGCGCGCCAGCTCCAGCGCCAGGGCCCCGCCCAGTGAGTTGCCGGCGACCGCCGGTCGCTCCAGGCCGAGGTCGCCGAGGAACCGCTCCACGTGGTCGGTGAGCTCCTCGACGCCCAGCCGCGCTCCGGGTGCGTCGGGGGTGGGCAACGGCGACTCCCCGTGCCCGGGCAGGTCGACGAGAACGAGCTCCCGCTCGGCGGCGACCCGGTCGACGACCGGGTCCCAGGCCCGGCGGGTGTGGCCGATCCCGTGCAGGAGGACGAGCGGGGGCCCGGAGCCGACACGCTCGTGGGCGAGCGCGCCGACCGTCACGTCACCACCTTCCCCCGGTGTCGTGGTGCCATCGCCGGCTCGACGAGGTGGGGTGGCGGCCATGCGGATCCTCCTGGCGGGGTCGGGAGCGGACCTGCCCCGCTGGGGGCAGGTCCGCAGAGGTGGGGCTACTCGGCGGCCGGGCGGAAGGCGTAGAGGCCGCCGACGATCGTGGGGACGTAGACCGTGCCGTCGGGGCCGACCGTCGTGCCGACCGAGAACACCGAGATCCCGGGGAGCGGCTCGCGGTCGAGCTCCTCACCGGTCCGGGTGTCGAGGACGACGAGGTCGTTCCGGAACGCCCCGGCGCCGACGGTGGCGTAGGTCTTGTCGCCCGCCATCTGGGTGGGGATGCCCTTGTTGTCCATCGTGTCGTGGCGCCAGGCCAGCTCGGCCGACGCCCCGGCGTCCCGGATGGCCTGGAGCGGGCTGTTGGTCCCACCCGCCGGGAGGATGAACCCGTCGGGCGAGGTCGACGGGCTGCCGCCCGAGGCGTAGCCGATCGGGAAGCTCCAGATCGACTGGCCGGTGGCGGCGTCGAGGGCGTGGACGCTGTCGACGTTGTCGTTGACGTAGATCCGCGTCCCGTCGCTGGACAGGTCGGGGCTCGAACCGCTGCCGCCGGGCAGCGAGTCGTTGGTCCACAGGTGGGTGAGCGTGGGCTCGGGGTCCTCGGTGTACTGCATGGCCCGCACCCCGGCCTGCGGCGCCCCGGGCTCCCAGAAGGTGAAGAAGATCCGGCCGGTGTCGAGGTCGACGGCGAGCGTGTTGGCCGCCGGGCAGTCCTCGGTGCCGCGGGCGCAGGCCATCATCCCGGCGGACGGGTCCCAGGTCGCCCCGGGGATGAGCTCGACGGGGTCGAGGACCGGCTCGCCGGTCTCCCGGTCGAGCACGTAGATGACCCCGATGTGGGTGACGAAGATCAGCCGCCCCTCCGGCGTGAACTGGGCGGACAGGGGCACGCCGACGATCGGCGTCTCCCACAGCACGGTGCCGGCGGCGTCGAAGGCGTGCATGGCCTCGCCGTCGGCGACGAAGAGGCGGCCCTCGCGGTCGATCAGCGTCGACGACGAGACCGCGTACTGGTCCACCTCGGTGGTGCACCACAGCGTCTCGCCGGTGGCGCCGTCGATGGCCTGCAGCGGGCAGTCGGCGACGGTCGAGGTGAGGTACACCCGGTTCTCGGGGTCGACGGTGGGTCCGAGGTTGATGGTCCACTCCAGCGGGCCGATGTGGATGCTTCCCTCGAAGTCGCGCTGCCAGGCCAGCGTCACGTCGGCGGCGCCCTCGATGGGCGAGTAGTCGGTGTTGGCGGCGTCGGCGTGCACCGCCGACCATCCCTCCGCGTAGGGCGACGCCGGGGCGGGGTCGGGCGGTGGTGGCGGGGGCGGCGGGGTGCAGGCCGTCGCCCCCACCGCTCCGGCGAGCGCCAGCGCGAGCGCGGTGGCGGCGCGGGCCCGGGAGCCCCGGTGTCGTCGGTGTGTCGTGCGCATGTGCACCCCCATGGGAAGAACTTTCTTCACTTCGACTGCGAAGCCTTCATCAAGAGTGAAGGATTGTCAACGAGGTGGGGCGCTAACCTGCACTCATCGTGAGAGAGTCTGTGGGGTCCGGGGACAACGAGCACGAGCACGGCGCCGACCTCGGCGGCGCCGGCCGCGGTGACGGGGACGGACGTCGGTCGGACGGGCGCTCGGCCCGGTCCCACCGCACGCGCCAGGCGGTCATCGACGCCCTGCTGGCGCTCATCGCCGAGGGTGACGCCGGTCCCAGCGCCCAGAAGGTGGCCGAGCGGGCCGGGGTCTCCGCCCGGACCGTCTTCGCCCACTTCACGAGCCTCGAGGACCTCCACTGCGCCGGCGTCGAGGCGGCGACCGTGCGGGCCCTGTCGCTGCTCAGCCCCGTCCGGCTCGACCAGCCGCTCGCCGGCCGGATCGACGAGCTGTGCCGGCAGCGGGCCCGGCTGAACGAGGAGATCGGCCCCGTCACCCGGGCCGCCGCGCTCCGGGCGCCGGCGTCGGTGCCGCTGGCGCAGGCGGTCGAGCGGGGCCGGCGGGCGTCCCGCGAGCAGATCGAGCGCATCTTCGCCGCCGAGCTCGCGCCCCTCGACGCCCCGACCCGGCGCGGCCGGTGCGCCACGGTCGACGCCCTGGTCGGCCCGGACACGTGGCACCTGCTGCGCGCCGCCCACGGCCTGTCGCCGGACGACGCCCGCCTCGCCGTCCACGACGCGCTCCACGCCCTGCTCACCCCGGCCGCGGCGGCGCCGTCGGGCGCCTCGCCGTCGAGGACCGACGGAACCCCCGACGCCGGCGCCCCCGACGCCACCG
>DATCLV010000212.1:0-1662 GCA_036563745.1 Acidimicrobiales bacterium
GCGATCAGCTGCTCGGCGCGGCGTTCGCCGAGGTGGGGGGCGACGAGTTCGTGGGCCTTGGCCTCGATCTCGGCGCGGGTCATCGGGTGGGTCGGGTAGCCGGCGACGGAGGCGACGAAGCGCTCGTGGACGTCGCCGGAGCGGAGGGTGACGGTGACCCGGGCGGACTCGGCCCGGTCTCTTCCGGTGCCGACCTCCTGGTCGGGGTCGTGGACCACCTCGACGGCGGCCATGCGGGCGGCGACCGCCTCGTCGTGGCGGAACCGGTCGAGCGACTGCGCGGCCTCGAAGTCCAGCCGGCCGTCGAGCAGGATCACCGCAGTGAGGTAACGCAGGTTGAGGGCGGGCATGGCGGCGTCGCGGAAGGCGTCGGCCCGGCCGGGCATGGCGATGACCACCCGCTCGACGTCGTGGGCATCGACCACGGTCAGCAGGTCGAGCAGCGCCTCGACCGCCGGCTGGGCGGGACCGCCGACCGGGTGGCGCTTGGTCGCGGTGTCGTGGAGCGCGGCCGGCCGGTCGAGGCCGGCGACGAGCGCGTCGGGGTCGCGGTCGCCGCCCCGGAACGGCGGACCGTGGAACCAGCCGGCGGGGTCGTCGAACGGGTCGCGCACGCCCCGGAACCCGGCCTCGACCAGCAGTGCCGCCTGCAGCCCGTTGCGGGCCCCCATCCCGGCGAACACGAACGCCTTCTCGACGTGCTCGACGTCGCGCAGCCACTGCCACGAGCCCGAGGCCTGCTGGGCGCAGCACGCCAGCACGTCGCCGATTCGGTCGGCCGGGAGGTCGAGGAGCGACGCAGCCGCGGCCGCCGAGCCGAAGGTGGGGCCGACGCCGTGGCTGGCGAGGCCGGCGGCGCGCAGGTTCCCGGCGCCCAGGGCCCGGGGCATCCGGGCGGCCAGCTCGTAGCCGACGACCACGGCGCGCACGAGCGCGGCGCCGCTGCGGCCACGGTGCTCCGCCACGCCCAGCGCCGTGGCGACGATCGCCGGGCCCGGTTGGACGAACACCGAGGGCATGAAGTCGTTGACCTCGGCCGCGTGGCCGGCCATCGCCCCGGCGAACACGGCGTCGACCAGTGCCGCCCGCTGCGAGGTCCCGGCGATGGTGGCGCCGCGGCCGCCGCGGTCGACGCCATCGCGACGGTCACCGCCGGTGTCGCGGTCACCGCCGGCGCCGCCATGGCCGCGATCACCGCTGCTCGCCACCGCGTAGGCGCGGCCGACCCGGCCCGCGGCGAGGTCCCGGCCGGCGACGATCGCCGCCAGGGTGTCGAGGACGTGGAGCCGGGCCCGCTCGCGCACGGCGTCGTCGATCGGACCGCCGCCGGCGACGAACGCCGCCACCGCGGCCGTGACCGGTCCGCCGCTCACAGCCGTCCGATCGACTCGGTGAGGTGCGCGGCCGTGCCCAGCACCGCCTCGACGACCTCGGGCTGCTTCGACGGCGGGAGCCGGTCGGCGGGCGCCGACACCGACAGGGCGGCGACCGGCTCGCCGTCGCGGTCGACGACGGCGGCGGCGACACCGATCAGCCCCGGCACGCCGGTCGCGATCGCGTACCCGCGCTCGCGGGTGGTGGCCAGCTCGGCGAGCGCCCGGTCGAGGTCGAGGTGGTGGGCCAGGTCGCGCCGGGCCGCCACCCGCCGGAGGACCTCCTCAC
>DATCLV010000562.1:0-6375 GCA_036563745.1 Acidimicrobiales bacterium
GGCCCCTACGGCGCCGTGCCGCCCGGCATGCCCGGTGGCCCGCCGCCCGGGGGTGACAGCAACCGGACGCCGCTGTTCGTGGTGCTGGGCGTCCTCGGCGCCGCCGCGGTCGTCCTGCTGATCTTCCTGCTGGCCGGCGGCGGGGACGATGACGACGACGAGACGACGGCCCCACGGAACCCCACCGAGACGACCGAGCCCGACGGCCCCGACACCACCGAGGGCCCGGACACGACGACCGACGATCCCGACCCGCAGCCGCAGGGCGACGGCGACATCCAGGTCGTCGACCAGGGCTTCTCCAACTTCGAGGACACGTTCGGCGACCCCGCCGGCTCGTTCGGCTTCGTCCTCGAGAACACCGGGGACAACATCCTCCAGAGCGTCGAGACCCAGGTGGTGATCTACGGCAGCAACGACCGGGTCATCACCACCAAGGACTTCACCATCGGCACCATCCGGCCCGGTGAGCGGATGGGCTTCGGCGACGAGATGTACGGCGAGGACCTCCAGGACGGGATCGAGCGCCTGGAGATCCAGGTGCGCAACGACACCGCCTCGCTCGCCAACCCCGCCCAGATCCCCGAGGGCAGCTTCGAGGTGTCGGGCATCGAGGTGGAGAGCGACGACTACAACACGCAGGTCAGCTTCGACCTGACGTCGACCTACTCGGTCGACGACGTGACCTACCCGTCGATCTACGTCATCTTCCGCAACTCGTCGGGCGACATCGTCGGCGCGGCGTGGGGGTCGGCGTCCTTCGAGTCGGAGCCGCAGGCCTCGGTCGAGGTCACGACCTACGACGTGATCCCGGACATCGACCCGGACGCCACCGAGGTCTACGTCGACCCCGGCTACCTGTGGTCGTGAGCACCCGGATCGCCTGACGGCCCGACGGCCTGACGGCTCGATGGCCTGACGGCCTCGTCGCCACGACGAGCCCGAGCACCTGAACCGCCGCCGCCGGCCCTGCGCCGGCGGCGGCCTCCACACCGGGCCGGTCCCTCGGGGACCGGCCTCGGCGCGCCTGGTCGACCACGGCCCGCGCGACCGGTGGTCCGCGAGCATCTAAGCTCCGCCACTCGACGCGGTGGTGACGACACCCTTCGTTGCCACCACCCGTCGCCGTCCGCGTTCCAGGGATAGGTAGCAGTCGACCCGTGCACAGCGATCTGACAGCCCGCGCCCCGGTACCGGCGCCCGACCGCGGAAACCGCGGTCGCCGTTCAGAAATGTGCCGCTTTCCGTGGTTTTCACGCCACGGAGTGCGACAAGAATGGGCGCCGTCCGCATGAGTACCTCCCTTCAGCGCGACTGCGTCCTGGTCGCCGATCCCTGTGCCCAACCCAACCCTGCGCTCGTCGTGGCCGCGCTCCGAGCCGGCGCGGTGGGGGTCCTCGACCTCGCCACCATCCGTGGTGACGTGTCGGCCGACGCCCTCGCCGAGCTGCTCACCGAGGTCACCCGGCGCAGCCCCGAGCCCTTCGCCGTCCGCCTGCCCTCCACCGGCCGCGGCACCGGCGGTCGCCCCCGCCACCTCCGTGGCAGCGCCGCGCACGGCCCCCTCCCCGACCCGGCCGACCTGCCCGAGCAGGCCGACACCGTGGTCCTCACCGGCCCCCACCACGCCGACGACCTCGCCGCCGCGGTGGCAGCGTGGGTCGGCCGCCGCGTGCTGGTCGAGGTCGTCTCGGCCGAGGAGGCCGCCGCCGCCGTCGCCGCCGGGGCCGACGGCCTGATCGCCAAGGGCAGCGAGGCCGGCGGCCGCGTCGGCGACGTCGAGGCGTTCGTCCTCGCCCAGCAGGTGGCCCGGCTCGACGTCCCGTTCTGGGTGCAGGGCGGCGTCGGCCTGCACACCGCGGCGGGCGCCGTCGCCGGGGGCGCGACCGGCGTCCTCCTCGACGGCCAGGTCGCGCTCGCCCGCGAGTCCGCGCTCGACCACGAGGCCCGCGCCGCGGTCGCCGCCATGGACGGCAGCGAGACCCGCGTCGTCGGCGGCCACCGCGTCTACACCCGGCCCGACCTGCCGGCCGCCGAGCTGCCCGCCGACGCCCCCGCGGCCGAGGTGGCGGAGCGCCTCGGTCCGGACCTCCGCCACGACCTGCTGCCCGTCGGGCAGGAGGCGGCCGCCGCGGCCGGCCTGGCCGACCGGCACGTCACCGTGGGCGGCATCGTCCAGGCCGTGCGGGCCGCCATCGAGCACCAGCTCGCCGCCGCCGCCGAGCACCGGCCGCTGGCGCCCGGGGCCGGTGTCGCCACCACCCACGGCACCAGCCACCCCGTGGTCCAGGGTCCCATGACCCGTGTCAGCGACAAGGCCGAGCTCGCGGCGGCGGTCGCCGGTGGGGGCGGCCTCCCGTTCCTCGCGCTGGCGCTGCTGCCCGGCGACGAGGTGCGCGACCTGCTCCAGCACACCGCCCAGCTCCTCGGCGACCGGCCCTGGGGGGTCGGGATCCTCGGGTTCGTCCCGCCCGAGGTGCGGGCCGAGCAGCTGGCGGTCATCCACGAGGTCCGGCCGCCGGTCGCGCTCATCGCCGGCGGCCGGCCCTCGCAGGCCCAGCCGCTGGAGGAGGCGGGCATCGTCACCTACCTGCACGTGCCCTCCCCCGGCCTGCTCGACCTGTTCCTGCGGGACGGCGCCCGCCGGTTCGTGTTCGAGGGCCGCGAGTGCGGCGGTCACGTGGGGCCGCGGGCCAGCCTCCCGCTGTGGGAGGCGCAGGTCGGCCGGCTGCTGCAGCTCGACGACCGGGAGCTGGCCCGGGTCGACGTGCTGTTCGCCGGCGGCGTCCACGACGCCCGGTCGGCGGCGATGGTCTCGGCGATCGCCGCGCCGCTGGTCGCCCGGGGCGCCCGCGCCGGCGTGCTGATGGGCACGGCCTACCTGTTCACCGAGGAGGCCGTCCGCAGCGGGGCGATCACCGCCACCTTCCAGGACGTGGCCCGCCGCTGCGAGTCGACCGTGCTGCTGGAGACCTCGCCGGGCCACGCCACCCGCTGCGTCGAGACCGACTACGTGCGCGCCTTCGCCCGGCGCAAGGCCGAGCTGGAGGCGGAGGGCCGGCCCGCGGCCGAGATGTGGGCCGAGCTGGAGCAGCTCAACCTGGGCCGCCTGCGGGTGGCGAGCAAGGGCGTGACCCGGGCGGGGCCGGTGCTGGTCCCGGTCGACGCCGCGACGCAGCGCCGCGACGGCATGTACATGATCGGGCAGGTCGCCACGCTGCGGCACACCACCACGAGCGTCGCCGCCCTGCACGAGGACGTGACCGAGGGCGCCAGCGCCGCCGTGGCCGAGCGGGCCGCGGCGCTGGGGGTCGTGGCGGCGGGCGAGGGCGACGGGTCGAGGTCGACGCGGTCGACGACGACGGCGACGGCGGCGGCGACGGCCGGGTCGGCGGCGTCGGGCTCGGCCGCCGTCGGCGGCGCCACGTCGGAGCGCGCGACCGCGGGCGGCACGCCCGTCCGGGTGCGCGACCGCGGGCGCTCCGGGCGGCCCGGCCGCCCCGGTCGCGGCGACGGGTCGGGCGAGGCCCGGCCGCTGGAGGTCGCCGTCGTCGGCATGGCCGGCGTGTTCCCCGGCGCCGCCGACACCGAGCGCTACTGGGCCAACGTGCTGGCCGGGGTCGACTGCGTCACCGAGGTGCCGCCCGACCGGTGGAGCGCCGCCGAGTTCCACGACCCCGGCGCCGTGGGGCGCGACGCCGGCCGGGGCACGCCGTCGAGGTGGGGCGGGTTCCTGCCGTGGGTGCCGTTCGACGCCCTGGCCTACGGGATCCCGCCCCGGTCGCTGGCGGCGGTCGAGTCGGTCCAACTGCTCAGCCTCGAGGTGGCGGCCCGGGCCCTGGCCGACGCCGGCTACGCCCGCCGGCCGTTCGACCGGTCGCGGGCGTCGGTGATCTTCGGCGCCGAGAGCGGCAACGACCTGGGCGCCGCCTACGGGTTCCGGGCCGCGTTCCGGCACTTCGTGGGGGCGCTGCCGCCCGAGCTCGACGAGTTCCTCCCCGCCCTCACCGAGGACTCGTTCCCCGGCGTGCTCACCAACGTGATCGCCGGGCGCATCGCCAACCGGCTCGACCTGGGCGGCGTCAACTACACGGTCGACGCCGCCTGCGCCGCCTCGCTGGCCGCGCTCGACGCCGCGGTCAAGGAGCTGCGCGACGGCGGCTCCGACCTGGTGCTGTGCGGCGCCGCCGACGTCCACAACGGCATCAACGACTACCTGCTGTTCGCCGCCGTCCACGCCCTGTCCCCCACCGGGCGCTGCCGGCCGTTCGACGCCGCCGCCGACGGCATCGCCCTCGGCGAGGGCGTGGCCTGCGTGGTCCTCAAGCGCCTGGCCGACGCCGAGCGCGACGGCGACCGCGTCTACGCGGTGGTCGAGGGCATCGGCGGGTCGTCCGACGGCCGCCACCTGGGGCTCACCGCGCCCCGCCAGGAGGGCCAGGCGCGGGCGCTGGTGCGCGCCTACCGGTCGGCGGGCGTGGCGCCCTCGACGGTCGGCCTGGTCGAGGCCCACGGCACCGGCACGGTGGTGGGCGACCGCACCGAGCTGGCGACGCTCACCGAGGTGTTCGGGGCCGACGGCGCCGAGGTCGGCGGCACGGTGCTCGGGTCGGTCAAGTCGCAGATCGGCCACACCAAGTGCGCGGCGGGGCTGGCCGGGCTGATCAAGGCCGCCCGGGCCCTGCACGCCGGGGTGCTGCCGCCCACCCGCCACATCGAGACGCCCAACGACTTCTGGTCGTCGGGCACCAGCCCCTTCCGCTTCCTGCCCCGGGCGCTGCCGTGGGCCGACACCGAGCGGCGGGCGGCGGTCAGCGCCTTCGGGTTCGGCGGCACCAACTTCCACGCCGTCCTGCGGTCGCACGCCGACGACGACCGGCCCCGCCACGGCCTGGCCGAGTGGCCGGCCGAGCTGGTGCTGCTGCGGGCGGCCACGCCCGAGGACCTGGCGCGCCGGGCCGCCGAGCTGGGCCGGACGGTGGCCGACGTGCTGGCCGCCGACCCGGACGGGCTGGTCCACCGGCTGCGCGACCTCGCGTGGGCGGTGTCGTCGTCGGGCACCGGCCCGGTGCGGGCGGCGCTGGTGGTCACCAGCCTCGGCGACCTGGCCACGCAGCTGGCCGACCTGGCCGCCGCCCCCTTCGCGCCGGCCGCGGCGCCGGGCGTCGACGCCGAGCCGGTCGTCGCCTTCCTCCACCCGGGGCAGGGCAGCCAGCGCCCGGGGATGCTGGCCGACCTCTTCGTCGCCTTCCCCCACCTGCAGGCGGTGCTGCGCGACGGCAACGAGCGCTGGGCCGCCGCCATGTTCCCCGGCGCGGCGTTCACCGCGGAGGAGCGGGAGGCCCAGGTCGCGGCGCTCACCGACACCCGGGTGGCCCAGCCGGCGCTCGGCATCGCGGCCCTCGCGCTCACGCGCCTGCTGGCCGACCTGGGTGTCGAGCCCGACATGGTCGCCGGCCACAGCTACGGCGAGCTGGTCGCCCTGGCCACGGCCGGGGTGTTCGACGCCGACACGCTGGTCGACCTCAGCGAGGCCCGGGGCGCGGCGATGGTGGCCGCCGCCAAGGCGCGGGGCGACGACCCCGGCGCGATGGCGGCGGTGGGCCTGTCCGCCGACGAGCTGGCGCCCCACCTGCCGTCCGACGTGGTGATCGCCAACCACAACGGCCCCCGCCAGACGGTGGTCGCCGGGCCCACCCCGGCCGTCGACCGGCTGGTGGCCGAGCTGACCGCCAAGCGGTACAGCGCCCGGCGCCTGCCCGTGGCGGCCGCGTTCCACAGCCCGCTGGTGGCCGACGCGGCCGAGGTGTTCGCCGACTGCCTCATGGAGGTCGACGTCGCCCGGCCCCAGCTGCCGGTGTGGGCCAACGCCACCGCCGCGCTCTACGGCACCGAGGAGGCCGACATCCGGGCCACGCTCGCCGAGCAGCTCGCGCAGCCCGTGCGCTTCGTCGACCAGATCGAGGCCATGTACGAAGCGGGCGCCCGGGTGTTCGTCGAGGTCGGGCCCGGGCGGGTCCTCACGCAGCTGGTCGACCGCATCCTCGGCGACCGCCCCCACACCGCCGTGGCCTGCGACGTGCCCGGCGACCACGGCCTCACCCGCCTGCTCCGGGCGCTGGGCACCCTGGCGTGCGCGGGCGTGCCGGTCGACGCGCGGGCGCTGTTCGACGGTCGGGCCGAGCGGGTCGATCTCTCGGCGCTGCCCCGGCCGGTGCCGGGCTGGCGGGTCAACGGCCACCTTGTCTGTTCCCACGATGGCGAGCCGGTCGCGGGGGGCCTCCAACCCGCCGACCGCATCCCGGAGGTAGTGATGAACCACGGCGGCCCCTCGCCGACGCCGGCGGGCACCCCCGCCAGCTCCCGCGACGAGTC
>DATCLV010000216.1:0-2126 GCA_036563745.1 Acidimicrobiales bacterium
CCTCACCGTTCACCCGCCCATTCACCTCGCCGTGAGGAGGCCCACGATGCCGACCGTCGACGTCAACGCCACGACCCTCCACTACGACCGCACGGGGAGCGGGCCGCCCCTCCTGTTCGTCCACGGGATGTGCGGCGACGCCGACGTGTGGGCCGAGCCGGTCCGCCGGCTGGCCGACCGCTTCACCTGCGTGACCTACGACCGCCGCGGTCACTCGCGGAGCCCGCTCGGCGCGGGGACCGAGCGGCCCGGCGCCGGGACCGGCGACGCGCAGCACGCCGACGACGCCGCCGCCCTGGTCGAGGCGCTGGACCTGGCGCCGTGCCTGGTGGTCGGGTCGAGCGGGGGTGCCGTGGTCGCCCTCGATCTCGTCCTGCGCCACCGCCGCCTCCTGTGGGGCGCCGTGCTGAGCGAGCCGCCGCTGTTCGGCCTCGACCCCGACGGCGGCCGGGCCCTGCTCGGCGAGCTCGGGCCGCGGCTGGACCGGGCCGTCGCCGACGGCGGTTCCCGGGCCGCCGTGGACGCCTTCTTCTCCCTGGTCTGCCCCGGTCTCTGGTCCCGGCTGGGCGAGGACCGCAAGGACCGCTACCGGGCGAACGGCGCCGTCGGCCTCGCCGACCTCCGCGCCCCGTCCCTGGCGGTCACCGAGGGGGACCTCCGGGCGGTGGACCTGCCGGTCCTGGTCCTGACCGGCGACCGCAGCCACCCGGCGTTCCGCTCGATCGCCCACCGGCTGGCCGACGCCCTGCCCGACGCGCGGCTCGTCGAGCTGGCGGGGTCCGGCCACGTGACCTACGCCGAGCAGCCCGCCACGTTCGCCCACGCCGTGGCGGTGTTCGCCCGGGATCTCGGGCTCGATGCCCGCCCGGCGGGCGCGGCCCGCCACCCGCGACCGGGACCGGCGGCTCCGCCGAGACGGTCCGACGGCTCGACGTGACAGCCACCGACGGCACGCCGCTGGCGGTCTGGGTGGAGGGCAGCGGGCCGCCGCTGGTGCTGGTGCACGGCTCGATCGCCGACCACACCACGTTCGACCCGTTCGTGGCGGTGCTCCGGGAGGAGTGGACCACCAACTCGATGGACCGCCGGGGCTTCGGTGCCAGCGGGGACGCCGACCCGTGGTCGCTCGACCAGGACTTCGACGGCGGGGCCGCCCGGGCCCGCGCCGGGAGCGTCGTCCACCTGGGGCTGTACGAGTCGAGCCTGGGGCTCACGTACCCGGCGGGATCGATCGAGCGGGTCGAGGCCGCGCTGGCGGCCGGCGACGAGGAGACCGCGATCGTGACGGCACTGGTCGACATCCTCGACATGGCCGACGAGGAGATCGACGCCCTACGGGCGAGCCCGCGGTGACCGCCCGCCTCGTCGCCGCCCGGACCGTCCCCCGGGAGTGTCGGGCCGAGCAGGACTGGGTCTACCGGCCGGGCCGGTTCTCGTCGCTCACCGTGCCGACCCTCGTCCTGGCCGGCACCGACACCGTCCCCGCCCTGGCGAAGACCACCGACGCCGCCCTCGCCGCGCTCCCCCACGCCCGCCGCCACGACCTCCCCGGCCACGGCCACCTCGCCCACCAGACCGACCCCACCCAGATCGCGACCCTCCTCCGCACCTTCACGTCCTGACCCGCCCGCCGGCGCGGCGAGGAGCCCGACGGCACGCCGGGCCCCTCGCTCGGGGTCAGACGGTCACAGCGACAGCGTCACGGGCACGGCCGGGCGGTTCTCGCGAGTGCCGGCCCCGACACGAACCCGATGAAGTTCGTGCGCGACAGGCGCTGCCCGACGCCGTAGCCCCGGTTCCAGCACGCGTAGTTCGTGGTGGCCCGCAGCTCGGTGTGGACGTGGGGCCCGGTCCAGCAGTTCGTTCCACCGGTGGCGCTGCCGGTCAGCCGGGCCACGGTGCCGAGCTGGGTTCCCCAGCGGTTGACGTTCTGCCCGACCCGCAGCGCCGGGTTGCGGTCGAGGTGGGCGTAGGTCACCTGTCCCACGGTCACGCCATCGAACAGGATCCGGATGGTGACGAGGTCACCGCCGCCGCCGTTGGCGCAAGCGGCGTTGTCGATGATCTGACCCACCCGGGTGGTGACCCGGCCGTTGTACGCCGAGTTCGACGGCGCCACGTAGAGG
>DATCLV010000563.1:0-9360 GCA_036563745.1 Acidimicrobiales bacterium
CTCGGTGGGGTCGTCGCGCCAGAGGGTGTGGTCGGCGGCCCACAGCCGGGCGACCGCGTCGCGCTCGGTGAGCGCGGCAAGGGTGGCGTCGGTCTCGCCGGCGAGGGGGCCGAGGCGATCAGGGACGGGTTCGAGCGTCACGCCCCTTCTTGCTACCAGCCCCCACCGAAAACCGGCGCCATCTCCCCCACCCCTGCCCGAACCTGCCCGCACCCCAACCCGAACCTGCCCCCGGAACGGGGAGTGGCCTCCCCGTTTCGGGGGCGGGTTCGACGACGGGGTCGGGGAGGCGGGCGACGGGGTGCTCAGCCCGGCAGGCGGGTGAGGGCCTCGGCGATCTCGGCCTGGACCTCAGGGGTGTGGGCAAGGCCCGGGAACAGCGCCTCGTAGGCGCCGGGCGCCAGGGCGACCCCGGCGTCGAGCAGCCCGTGGAACAGGCGGGTGTAGGCCGCCTCGTCGGTGCGCTTGGCGCCCTCGTAGTCGACCGGCAGCTCGTCGCCGAGGTAGAGGCCCACCAGCGTCGACACCACCGGCACCTGGGCCCGGAACCCCGCCTTGTCGAGCCCGGCCCGCAGCACGTCGGCCAGGCCCTCGGCGTGGCGGCGCAGGGTGGCGTAGGCGTCGTCGTCGAGCAGCTCCAGCGCCGCCAGCCCGGCGGCGGTGGCGAGCGGGTTCCCCGACAGCGTCCCCGCCTGGTACACGGGCCCGAGCGGGGCGACCACGCCCATCACGTCGGCCCGGCCGCCGTAGGCGCCGACCGGGAGGCCGCCGCCGATGACCTTGCCCATCGTCGTGAGGTCGGGGGTCACGCCCAGCAGCTCCTGGGCCCCGCCGCGGGCGACCCGGAACCCGGTGATCACCTCGTCGAACACCAGCAGGGCGCCGACCCGGTCGCACTCGGCCCGCAGCCCCTCCAGGAACCCGGGCTGCGGCGCCACGAGGCCCATGTTGGCGGCGATCGGCTCGACGATCACGCAGGCCACGGTGTCGTCGAGGGTCGGCACCTGGTTGTAGGGCACCACCCGCGTGTCGGCCACGGCGCCGGCGGTCACGCCCGCCGAGCCGGGCAGGCCGAGCGCCGCCAGGCCGCTGCCCGCCTCGGCCAGCAGCAGGTCGCCGTGGCCGTGGTAGTTGCCGGCGAACTTCACCACCGTCGGGCGGCCGGTGAAGCCCCGGGCCACCCGGATGGCCGACATCGTGGCCTCGGTGCCGCTCGACACCAGTCGGACGCGCTCGCACGACGGCACCCGCTCCCGGATCGCCTCGGCCAGCAGCACCTCGCGCTCGGTGGGGGCGCCGTAGGACGTGCCGTCGACCGCCGCCTTCTGCACCGCCTCGACGATCGCCGGGTGGGCGTGGCCGGCGATGATCGCCCCGTAGGACTGGACGAGGTCGACGTAGCGCCGGTCCTCCACGTCCCACACGTGGGCGCCCTCGGCCCGGGCGACGAAGTAGGGGGTGCCGCCCACCGACCCGAAGGCCCGCACGGGGCTGTTGACCCCGCCGGGGATCGCGTCGCAGGCGCGGGTGAACAGCTCGTCGTTGGTGGTCATCGGCGGATCCTGCCTCCGGGTGTGCGTGACGGGACCGGCGCGCTACCGCAGCGACTCGGCGACCGAGCGGGCGGCGTAGGTGAGGATCATGTCGGCCCCCGCCCGCTTGATCGACAGCAGGTGCTCCTGCATCACGGCGGGGCCGTCGATCCAGCCCTTCTCGGCGGCGGCGTGGACCATCGCGTACTCGCCCGACACGTGGTAGGCGGCCAGCGGCACGTCGAGCTCGGCCCGGGCCCGGCTGATCACGTCGAGGTAGGCCAGCGCCGGCTTCACCATGAGCAGGTCGGCGCCTTCCATGTAGTCGGCCCGCAGCTCCTCCATGGCCTCGCGGGCGTTGCGCGGGTCCTGCTGGTAGGCCTTGCGGTCGCCGCCGCCGGCGATGGTGACGTCGACGGCGTCGCGGAAGGGGCCGTAGAGCGCCGAGGCGTACTTGGCGGCGTAGGCGAGGATCGGCAGGTGCTCGAAGCCGGCCTCGTCGAGCCCGTCGCGGATGGCGGCCACCTGGCCGTCCATCATCCCGGACGGGGCGACGACGTCGGCGCCCGCCTCGGCCTGGGCCACCGCCACCTGGGCGTACAGCTCCAGCGTGGCGTCGTTGTCGACCTCGCCCGACTCGGTCAGCACGCCGCAGTGCCCGTGGTCGGTGTACTCGTCGAGGCACAGGTCGGCGATCAGCACCATGTCGTCGCCCACGTCGTTGCGCAGGTCGGACAGGGCGAGCTGCACGATGCCCTCCGGGTCCCACGCGCCCGAGCCCTCGGCGTCCTTCCGGGCCGGCACCCCGAACAGGACGATCGCCGGGATGCCCAGCGCCGCCAGCTCGTTGACCTCCTTCCGCAGCGACTCGCGGGTGTGCTGCACCACGCCGGGCAGCGACGCGATCGGCTGCGGGGCGCTGATCCCCTCCCGCACGAACAGCGGGGCGATCAGGTCGTCGACGGACAGGCGGGTCTCGGCGACGAGGCGGCGGAGGGCAGGGGTCCGGCGGAGGCGGCGCAGGCGCCGCTGCGGGAAGCTCACGGGTCAAGGGTAGTCAGCGGCGTTCCCGGTGAACCCCATCCCGCCCGGTCGGTGCGAACCCCCTCCGAAATTGCGTTCGAAAAGCCGCCTATAGCGGCCCGATCGACGCAATTTCGGACGGTCGGACGCGACGACCCCCGGCACCCGGGAGGGCCCGGGCACCGGGGGTCGCACGTCGAAACCGGGACGAGCGGCGTCAGCCGCCGTTGATGAGCTCCTCGGGGGTCAGCTCGGCGGTCTGCCCCTCGTAGTCGAAGGCCTCGACCAGGTCGAAGTACAGGTTCTCGAAGTTGTACTGGACCAGGTTGAAGCGCTCGCCCATGAAGCGGTCCTCGTCGTCGACCGTCACGCCGGTGCCTTCGGCGAGCAGGCCCACGTCGTCACCGACGTCGAGGTTGCGCACCGCCTCCATCACCGCGGCGCGGGTGGGCGCCTCGGCCGACTCCAGCGCCTCGACCAGGAGCGCGCCCTGGGTCCAGCCGTAGGCGACGATGCCGTTGTCGATGTCGGCGTCGGGCTGGAACTTGGTGACGTTCTCCCGGTACTCCTGCATGGCGGGGTCGTCGGCGTACTGCGGGTCGACCGGGTCCTTGATGTTGGCGATGCTGTAGACGCCGTCGGCGGCCTCACCGGCCAGGCCCATGAGCGTCTTCGAGATGCAGGTGCCCGACACCCAGGTGACCTCGCGCTGCCAGCCGTTCTGGGCCGCCTCAGTGAGGGCGGTCGGGCAGGCGATGAGCGTGGCGCCGTTGAAGAACACGTCGGCGCCCGACGCCGCCAGGCTGGTGACCTGGGCGGCCACGTCGCTGGCCCCGGGCTCGTAGCTCTCGACCTTCACCAGCTCGATGTCGGTGCCCTCGATGGCCGCCTCGAAGCTGTCGCGGTAGCCGGCGCCGAAGTCGTCGTCCTGGATCAGCATGCCGACCTTGGCGTCGGGCTTCTGCTCCTTCAGGACCTCGGCGAGCACGTACGACTCGAGGCTGTAGGGCGGGATCGAGCCGCCGGCCAGCCACGGGTAGTCCTTGTTCCCCCAGTTGGGGGCGCCGGTGGCGGCGAACAGGTTCGGCACGCACTGGTCGCCCAGCTGGTCGCGGATGAAGATGTTGTTGGAGGTGCCGACCACGCTGAACACGGCGAAGGCGTCCTCGCCGCTCGGGCCGACGAGCTCCTCGATGTTGGCCGCGGTCTTCTGGGCGTCGTACTCGTCGTCGCGGTCCTCGTACTCGATGGTGAAGGTGCGGTCGCCGATCTGGACGCCGCCGTTCTCGTTCACCATCTCGAAGTAGGACTTCCAGCCCTTGGCGATCTCGGAGAACGCCGCGGTGAGGCCGGACTGCGGGAAGCTCGACACCAGCTTGATCGTGTCGCCCTCGATCTCGGCGGTCGGGTCGACCTCGCAGTCGTCGATCGGGAGGCTGCTGTCGCCGCCCCCGCTGTCGCCGCTGTCCTCGCCGCTGTTGTCGCCACCGTCGGCGTCGTCGTCGTCCCGCTGGCTGCACGCCGAGGCGAACAGGATCGGGACCAGCAACACCGCGATGAGACGCAGTGCACGGAATCTCTTCATCAAGCGCTCCTACTCAGAGGGTCTGGGGCTAGCTCGTAGGTCGCCCAGCGCCGGCCCAACCGGGCGAAGAGGCGCCGGACTCCGCCCACCACGCCGTCGGGGAGCACGTAGACGAGGAGGATGAGCGCGCCGCCGAAGAGGGCGGGCGACAGCATCGGCTCCCCGGACACGAGCTCCTCGGCGTTGCGGCGGAGCACCACCACGAGCAGGGCGCCGACCAGTGGGCCGAGGATCGTCGCGGTGCCCCCGATGACGACTGCCACGAGGAACTCGATCGAGAGCTGGAAGTACAGCGCCGGGTTGGTGGCGCTGGCGTTGCCCTCGATCATCACCGACAGCGCACCGGCGACGCCGGCGTACGCCGCGGAGAGCGCGAACGTCCACAGCTTGGTGGCCGACAGGTTGACGCCGACGGTCGCGGCGGCCAGCTCCTGCTCGCGGACCGCAATCATGGCCCGACCCGGCCGTGCCCGGGTGAGGTTCCATGCTGCGAAGAAGAGAACCACCAGCGTGACGAGGCACACGTAGTACTTCCACTGGTCGTTCTCGAGACCCTCCAGGAGGCTGTCGAAGCTGTCCCGGTCGGGGCGGATGGCGGGGATGTTCCGCCCGTCGCCCCGGGTGGCGTACTTGTCGGCCACCTGCGGGAACAGCACCGCCAGCCCCAGGGTGACCAGCGCCAGGTAGAGGCCGCGCACCCGCAGGGCGGGGAAGCCGACCAGCAGGCCGACGACGGCGGTGAGGAGCGCGACCACCGGGATGGTGGCCTCGAACATCCAGCCGTAGTCGTCGACCAGCGTGGCGCTGGCGAAGGCCCCGAAGCCGAAGAAGGCCCCGTGGCCGATCGACACCTGACCGGTGAAGCCGGTGAGGAGGTTGAGCCCCATGGCCGCGACGGCGAGGTACAGCGCCTCGGACAGCAGCCGGTTGTCGGAGGGGGTGAAGTAGAAGGGCGCGTAGAGGGCGGCGGCGGTCAGCACGACGCCCACCACCACCCGGGCGATGAACACCGGGCGCGGCGTGGGCGGCTGCAGCGGCACCCCGGCGACCGTGTCGGCGCCGCGGGCGCGGTCGCCGTCGCGGGCGGCCATGTGGCGGGGGGCGGTGCGGTCCTGCTGCTGGTGGTCGCTCATCACACCCGCTCCACGTGCCGCTTGCCGAACAGGCCGGTGGGTCGCACCAGCAGGACCGCCAGGATCAGCCCCAGCGGCATCGCCAGCTCGATGCCGTCGAGGAGGTCGACGTACTGGATGGTGAGCGCGTTGGCGACGCCGACGACGAGCCCGCCGACCACGGCCCCGACGAGGCTGTCGAAGCCCCCGAGCGCCGCGGCGGCGAAGGCGTACACCAGGATGATCTGCATCGAGCTGCCGGCGAAGGCCGTCTCGCCGGCGGCGAACAGCGACCCGGCGAGCGCCCCGATGGCGGCGGCCAGGCCCCAGCCGAGCATCAGCATGGCGCCGGTGTTGATCCCGACGAGCCGGCTCGACTCGGGGTTCGACGCCACCGCCCGGAGCCGCAGGCCGATCTTGGTCTTCTGGAGCAGCGCCCAGAGGAACACGCACTCGGCCGCCAGCACCGCCGCCATGCCGACGGTCTCCTTGGCGACGTTGGTGCCGAGCACGTCCCACGAGTCGGTGGGGAACACGTAGGGCACCTTGCGCTCGGTGGTCCCGAAGATGATCAGCGCCAGGGCGTTGATGGCGAGGAACATGCCGAGCGTGACGATCACGACGTTCAGCGGGTTGTGCGCCCCCTCGACCGGTCGGATCAGCACCCGCTCGATGACGGCCCCGGCGACGAAGGCGAACGCCATCGACAGGGCGATCGCCCCCACCACCCCGATGCCCCAGTCGGTGAACTGCCAGGTCATGTAGGTGGCGAACAGGGCCATCTCGCCCTGGGCGAAGTTGAGGATGCCGGTCGACCGGTAGATCAGCACGAGTGCCAGGGCCACCGAGCCGAACACGACGCCGGAGCTGACGCCGTTGAGGAACTGGGCGATGAACAGGTCCATCAGAACCCCAGGTAGGCCTGGCGCACGGCCTCGTCGTCCTGCAACAGCGCGGCGGAGTTCTGCACGGCGATGCGGCCGGCCTCCAGCACGTAGCCCCAGTGGCCGATGGCCAGGGCCAGGTTGGCGTTCTGCTCGACCACGAGCACGGTCAGCCCTTCCTCCCGGTTCAGCTCGCCGAGCCGGTCGAACAGCTCGCGGGTCACGAGCGGCGCCAGGCCCAGCGAGGGCTCGTCGAGGAGCAGCAGGCGGGGCCGCGACATCATCGCCCGGGCCAGCGCCAGCATCTGCTGCTCGCCGCCGCTCATGCTCCCGGCGGCCTGCTTGCGGCGGTCCTTCAGGCGGGGGAACGCCTCGTACCAGCGCTCGAGGTCGGCCTCGACACCGTTGTCCCGCCGGGCGGTGGCACCCAGGCGGAGGTTCTCCTCCACGGTCAGCTCGGTGAAGGTGCCCCGGCCCTGGGGGACGTGGGCGATGCCGAGCCGGGCGATGGCCTGCGGCGACTTCCCGACGAGCGACTGGCCGGCGAACGTCAGCTCGCCGCGGACCTTGATCATCCCGCTGATGGCCCGGAGCGTGGTGGTCTTGCCGGCGCCGTTGGCCCCGAGGATCACGACCACGTTGCCCTCGTGGACGGTGAGGTCGATGCCGTGCAGCACCTGCACGGGGCCGTAGCCGCCCTCGACGCCCCGCAGCTCCAGCAGGGGCGCACCCTGGCCGCCGGCGCGCTGCCCGTCGCCGCCGGGCCCGGTCATGGCGTCGACCTGGCTCATACGGGCGCCCCGAGGTAGGCCTCGATCACGACGGGGTCGTTGCGGATCTGGTCGGGCCCGCCCTCGGCGATCTTGCGACCGAAGTCGAGCACGACGATGTGCTCCGACAGCGACATCACCATCGACATGTGGTGCTCGACCAGCAGGATCGTGAGGTCGAGCTGGTCGCGGATCGACCGGAGCGTCTCGACCAGCTCGTCGACCTCGCCGTGGGTCAGGCCGTTGGCGGGCTCGTCGAGCATCAGGAGCTTGGGCCGGGCGGCGAGCGCCCGGGCGAGCTCGATGCGCTTGAGCGTGCCGAACGGGAGCCCGGCCGTGGGCCGGTGGGCGAGGTGGGCGAGCGACAGGCGGTCGAGCAGCTCCAGCCCCTGGGTGCGCAGGGCCCGCTCCTCGCGGCCGGCGCCGAGGCGGAGCATGGCCCGGCCGAAGCCGACGCGGCCGGCGGCGTGGGCGCCGGTCATCACGTTGTCGAGCACGGTGAGCGTGGGGCAGAGCGCCACGTTCTGGAAGGTGCGGGCCACGCCGGCGTGGACGATGCCGTGGGCGGGGACGGCGAGCAGGTCGCGGCCGTCGAAGATCACGCGGCCGGAGTCCGGCTGGTAGAGCCGGCTGACCACGTTGAAGAGCGTGGTCTTCCCGGCGCCGTTGGGGCCGATGAGGGCGCAGATCTGGCCGCGCTCCACCTCGAACGACAGGCCGTCGAGCGCGACCACGCCGCCGAAGCGCACCCCGACTCCGTCGACGTTGAGCAAAGACATAGGCACCCCACCCCCGGGGCCGGTTCAGGTCGGAGGGAGTGACGCCGGCCACTCCGGTACGTGTCGCGAGCGTGACGAGCGGGTCACGCCGGGCGACATCTTGGCCGAGTGTGACGAGCCGGTGCCAAGCCATGCCGCCGAAGCACCCGAAAGTGCACGTCGACGACTTACCCTCGCGTCAGTCGGCGCCGTCGAGCGCGGGTGGCGCGTACCAGGCGAGGATCGCCTCGACGAGCCCGTCGATGGTGTGGACCGGCGCTTCGACGTCGACGCGCAGCCCGTGCTCCCGGGCGGTGCCGGCGGTGATCGGCCCGATGCAGGCGACCGCGGGCGGGACCGCCTCGGGGCCGGCCGCCTCCAGGAACCGGGTGACGGTCGACGACGAGGTGAACGTGACCATGTCGGCGGTGGCCAGCTCGGCGCGGCGCGCCTCCTCCAGCGGCTCCGCCACGGTGCGGTAGGCCTCGACCACCTCGACGTCCCAACCCCGGGCGGCGAGGCCCTTGGGGAGGACGTCGCGGGCCTGCGCGGCCCGGGCCAGCAGGACCCGGCCCCGGCGGTCGGCGGGCGGCTCGGGGAACGCCTCGACCAGCGACTCGGCCACGAACCTGGGCGGCACCAGGTCGACGAGGACGTTGCCCTCCGCCAGCGCCTCGGCGGTGCCGGGGCCGATGGTGGCGATGCGGGCCCGGCCGAAGGCGCGGGGGTCGAGGTGCTGGGCGCGGAGGGCGGCGAGCAGGGCCCGGGCACCGTTGGGAGAGGTGAGCACCACCCAGTCGTAGGTGGCGAGGTGGCCGGCCGCGACCCGCAGCGCGGCGCCCCCGTCGGCGGCGTCCTCGACCCGGATGGCGGGCACCTCGACGGTCTCGGCCCCCAGCGCCTGCAGCTTCCTGACCAGCTCCGATGCCTGCTCGCGGGCGCGGGTCACGACGATCCGCCGCCCGAACAGGGGCCGGGTCTCGAACCAGGCCAGCTCCTGGGCGGCGACCTCGCCGATCACGATCACCGACGGGGTGCCGAGCTCCTGGTGGGCGATCGTGCCCAGCGTCGCCCGCACGGTGCGCTGCTCGGGCCGGGTGCCCCACCGGACGGCGGCCACGGGGGTGTCGGGCGAGCGGCCGCCGGCGATGAGCGCCCGGGCGATGCTGCCGATCCGGGCCACGCCCATCAGCACCACGATGGTGCCGCCGACCTGGGCGACGGCCCGCCAGTCGACCGTGCCGTCCTCGCCCGAGCGGGGGTCCTCGTGGCCGGTGACGATGGTGACGCTGGTCGACGAGTGCCGCATGGTCACCGGGATGCCGGCGTAGGCGGGCACGGCGATCGCCGACGTCACGCCGGGCACGACCTCGAACGGGATGCCCGCGGCCTGCAGCGCCGCCGCCTCCTCGCCGCCCCGGGCGAACACGAACGGGTCGCCGCCCTTCAGGCGCACGACGGTCTCGCCCCGCCGCCCCCGCTCGACGAGGAGGGCGTTGATCTCCTCCTGCGGCATCGTGACCGCGCCAGGGGCCTTGCCGACCGAGATGCGCTCGGCGCCCGACGGGGCGAGGTCGAGCAGCGCCTCGACGGAGAGCCGGTCGTAGACGACCACGTCCGCCTGGCGCAGCAGCGCCGCGCCGCGGACGGTCAGGAGCCCGGGGTCACCAGGGCCGGCGCCCACGAGGTACACGGT
>DATCLV010000243.1:0-6420 GCA_036563745.1 Acidimicrobiales bacterium
GCTCAAGGCCCGCCGGCCTGCCTCGACCCCGTCGAACGGACGGGTGGGGGAGCGCAAGCCCCCGACCACCTCCGGGCTCGCCGCCCACGGCACGACCGCCCGCTTCCACATCGAGACCTGGGGCTGGCGGTGGCGGCCGGGCTCGCCGCTCTACCCGTTCGCGCCGACCCAGCACCACCAGGACCTCGCCGGGGTCGTGTTCACCGACTGGGACGACGACCGGCTCCGTAACACCACCACCCGCTGGCTGCCGGTCAGCCACTACTACCCGGGGGACCACATCGGCTGCCTCTGCTCGGCGCCGCCGACCCGGGCGCCGGCCGACATGCAGGTGTGGCGGCCCGTGCTCGAAGAGACGATCCGCCGCGAGCTGCTAGCGGCGGCCCAATCCGTGAGGTTCACCGCATGAACTGGGAGAACGCCGCCCAGACCCTGCTCGACGCCGCCACCGCCGACGTGCAGGTCGACCGCAAGCTCATCGCCCCCGGCCCCGACTTCGCCCACGACTGCCGGCAGATGGTCGTGCACCTCGAGCAGTCCCAGACCCGCCCGGTCGGCGGGGACCTGCGCCGCGGGTGCGCGGTCGTGCCGATCATCGTGCTGCGGGTGACGTTCGTGGCCGACTGCGTCCCGACCCTCGCCAGCGACGGCACACCGCCCCACCCCGAGGAGATCACGGCCTGGTCGAAGCGGTTCATCGCCGACTGCCAGCGGGTGTACATGGGCATCGCCGAGGCGTGCGGAGGAGGGGGCCTCGGCGACTGCCAGAACGTCACGATCGGTGACAGCACCCCGACCGGGCCGAGCGGCCAGACGGCGTCGATGTCCTGGCCGGTCACGATCCGCAACTACATCTAGGGGTATCGTCGCCAGCGATGGATCCGACAGAAGATGCCACTATGAGTGATACCCCGGTTGGGGTCGAGGACGACACCGACGCCGACGACCAGCCGGGCGAGCAGATCTCGCTCGTCAAGACCGGCCTCGTGCGCGCCTGGATCGGCCACCCAGCCAAGCGCTACCGGCTGCGCCGCCCCTTCTTCGGCGAACTCAAGCAGCTCCGCCTTGCGCTCGAGGCCGTCCAAGACGAGATCGCCGAGAAGCAGGTCAAGCTGATGGAGCTGGCCGAGCAGATCGAGACCGAAGCCGCCGAGCTCGACTCCGACGAGACCCTCACGGCCCGCCAGCGCGACGCCCGGCTCCGCAGGCTCCGCCAGCGGGACCGCAAGGCCAGCCGCGAGCACATCGACGCCGTCGACGACCTGCACGTCGGCTGGTGGCGGCAGGTGTTCGAGATGCTCTCCGTCGACGGCGTCCCCGACGACATGCCGGCCTGGGCGACCGACGGCACGTTCGCTCAGCGGATCATGCAGCACTGGAGGCAGGCCCCTTTGGCCCCTGGGTGACGTCGACCGACGACGAGCCGACGTCCCCACCCGCCGTCCCGCCCGCCTGGCGCACCGGTACGGCGATCGACGAGTTCACCCCCATCTACCTCGCCCTCGCCCAGCCCACCAAGACGCACGGGCCCCTCGCCCCGGCTGACGTCGACGCCATGGACATCTCGGTTGTCGCCGCGCTGCTCGGTGTCGGCGCCCCCGGCAGCGCCCCACCGGTCGCGGACCCGGCCGCGCTGACCCGCCAGCGCATGCTCGCCGCCCGGGAAGGCCGCACCCTCACCTGGGAGGACCTATCTCCCTGACAGACTAGATAGCGATGAGCGATCGCTTGGAGAGATGGCGTGTCTGATGTCGGGCTGAACGCCGAGCTCCAACTCGACATCCGTGCGGCGCTCGAACAGGTCGACGCCCTTGAGCGGCGCCTCATCGAGGCGACCACCGTCACCCTCCGAGCCGACGCAGGCGAGGTCACCACCGCCGTCGACGCCGCCATCGAAGCGTCCGACGACCAGGTCGAGGTCACCGCCCAGGCCGGCGACGTCACCGGCGCCATCGACACAGCCGTCGACGCCGCCGACGACCAGATCGAGGTCACCGGCGACGCCTCCCAGGTGACCGGCACCATCAGCAGCGCCGTCGACGCCGCCGACGACCACGTGGAGGTGACCGGCGACGCCGGCGAGGTCACCGACGTCATCGACGCCGCCGTCGCAGACGCCGACCCCCAGGTGACGGTCGAGGGCGAGGCCAGCGAGGTCACCGACGCCGTCACCGACGCCGTCCAGGCCGCTGACACCTCCGTCGAGATCAACGCGGACCCCGGCCCCATCCGGGAAGTCGCCTCCAGCGCCGGGCTCATCGACTCGGCACTCGGCGCAGCTGCCGCCGCTGCCGCCGGCATCGACGACGCCCTCGCCCCCGCCGAGGGCGTTGCCCGCCGCATCGCCGACACGCTCGGCCGCGACCTGCTGGCCCCGACCCGGGCCGCCATGCCGCTCAACATCGTCGTCGTCGTCGACTCCGAAGGCATCGCCGAGGCCATCCGCGGCGCCATCGAGTCGGGCGTGTCGAGCGCGGACACCACGGTCATCATCGACACGACCGCCACCGACGTCACGAGCGACATCAACGCCGCCGTCGACGCCGCCGACAGCACGGTCGAGGTCAACGCCGACACCGTCCGCGTCGCCGGCGAGATCGGCCGGGCGGTCGACTCCGCCGACAGCGACGTCGAGGTGAACGCCGACACCAAGGCGATCGGCCCCGCGGTCAGCACCGCCATCGACCGCGCCGACTCCTCGGTCACCGTCACCGCCGACACCTCCGCGGTCACCCCTGCCGTCTCCCGGGCCGTCGACCTGGCCGACACGAGCGTCGACCTCACCGCGGACCCCTCCGGGCTCCGCGAGGCCCGCAGCGCCGCCGGCGACCTCAACAGCGCGCTCATCGCCTCGTCGCGGTCCGGGCTCCAGCTGCGCACGATCCTCCAACTCGGAGCCGCCGGCGCCGCCGTCGAAGGCCTCCGCCAGATGGTCCTCGCCGCCTCCGAACTCGAGCAGGCGATCGGCGGCACCGAAGCCATCTTCGGTCCCTTCGAGGGCCGGGTGTCCCACTTCGCTCAGACCGCCGCGGAGTCCGCCGGCCTCACCGAGGAAGCCGCCCGGACCCTCACCAGCCAGATCGGCGGCCTGCTACAGGGCTTCCAGTTCACCCAGCAGGAAGCCGCCGACCTGTCCATCACCCTCGCCCAGCTCGGCGCCGACCTCGCCGCCACCTTCGGCGGCACCACCCAAGAGGCCGTCGAAGCGCTCGGTGCCGCCATCCGCGGCGAGACCGACCCCATCGAACGCTTCGGCATCAGCCTGAACGCCACCCAGGCCGACCTCCGGGCCGTCGAACTCGGCCTCGCCGCCTCCACCTCCGAGGTCAGCGCCAACGCCCGAGCCCAAGGCGTCCTGTCGCTCATCATGGAGCGCTCAGCGCAAGCTCAGGGCCAGTTCGGCCGAGAGGTCGACACCACCGCCGGGCAGCTCGAGCGGGCCAAGGCCGAGGCCGGCAACGCCGCCGCCGAGATCGGCGCCACCCTCCAGCCGGCCATCAACGACCTGATCGCGACCGTCCGCGGCCAAGGCATCCCCGCCGTCCGGGACCTCGCCCTAGAGCTGGGCCCAGCGCTCGGCGACGCGCTCCTGGCCCTGGCGCCGGCGTTCGGCACAACCACCGAGCTGCTGCTCGCCGCGGCCCCGGCCATCCGGGTCGTCGCCGACGTCCTCCAGGCGATCCCCGATCCCGTGATCCAGGCGATCGCCGTGTTCGCCCTGCTGCGCAGCGCCACCGGCGGCCTCGGCTCCAGCCTCAGCGCGGTCGGCCAGCGCATCATCGAGCTGATCCTTCCGACCGGCACCGTCGCCAGCGCCTTCAACCAGGCAGGCCAGTCGACGGCCAGCTTCTCGTCGGGGCTCCGGGCCATCTCCGCCGGGGCGCTCGCCGGCAACATCGCCCTCGCCGGCCTCACGACGATGATGATCGGGATCGTCGGCGCCCAGCAGCGGGCCCGTGAGGCCGCCGCCGAGCTCGAGGCCCAGCAGGAGAGCCTCGAGGGTGCCCTCGCCGGCACCGGCGATCAGGCCGGCGACCTCACCGACGCGTTCGAGGTGTTCGTCGAACGGGGCCTGCGGATCGGCGCCGAGAACTTCGGCAACTTCGAGGCCTCCGCCCGGGACCTGAACGAGTGGCTCTCCGACCTCGGGGTCACGACCGAGGACCTGGCCGAGGCGGCGGTCGAAGGCGAGCACGGCATGAACCAGCTCGCCGCCCGCCTTGAAGCCACCGGCGACGCGACCAGCAACGACATCGGGATCCTGCGCCAGATGGTCCGGCAGGTGAACGAGGCCGCCCGGGCCACGGTCGAGGCGGGCACGGCGACCGAGGAATGGAGCCAGCGGCAGGCCGACGCCGCGATCGCCGCCAACGAGAACGCCGATGGGACCACCAACTGGGCGGGCGCCCTCCAGCAGCTCCAGCGCGAGACGGCCGTCGCCGCCGAGTACCAGACAGCGCTCGCCGAGGCCGCGGGCGGTGTCGACGCCGAGGGCCAGTCCCACCAGATCACCGCCCTCGGACTGACCCTCGAGGCGTTGCAGCTCCGGGCCGGCAGCGTCGAGGAGAAGTTCATCTCGTTCGCGCTCGCCGCCGAGCAGGCGGGCCTATCGGGCGCCCAGCTGGACGCCGTGGCGGCCGAGCTCGGGGTCGACGCCGAGGCGCTCTCGGGGGCGATCGAGGGGGTCGCCGGCCCGATCCTCAACCTCGCCGAGGCTGCCGCCGGCACGCTGCCGTCGATCCAGGAACTGGCCGGCGACTTCGAGGAGTTCTCGGTCACCGGGTTCCGGGACGAGCTGCGCCTCGCCTACCAGTCCATCGTCGACTTCCAAGAGAACCTGCAGGTCATCGCCGGCACCGGCAACGAGCGCCTCGCTGCCATCGCCGCCGAGCTCGGCCCCCAGTACGCCCAGGTGATCGCCGAGGCGGTCCGGGAAGGCAACACCGACGTCCTGGCCGAGATGGACCTCCTGCTCGAAGGCCTCGAGCAGGAGGGCGTCGACCTCAACAACCTGATCACCGGCGAGATCGGCCCCCAGCTCGTCGAGGGCACGGGCCAGGTCGGCCAGCAGATGACCGATGCGTTCGGGGCGAACTGGAACCCCGAGAACGAGGTGCCGCCAACGATCGCCTCGGTCGAGCAGGAGCTGGCCAACGCCGCGCCTCGGGTCGAGTCGTCCGCCGGCCGGGCCGGCGAGGCCGGCACCCGGGGCCTCCGAGGCGCCCTCGAACCGGCCTCGGAGGTCGCCCGGAACTCGTTCGAGCGCGCCGAGCTCGCCATCGCCGCCCGGGCCGCGAGCATGGAATCCGCCGGGCGCACGGCCGGCAACCGTGGCACGAGCGGCCTCCGGAGCGGCACGAGCGGCATGCCGGGCGTCGCCCGCCGGTCCATGGAGGACGCCGTCGCGGCGGCGGGGGAGGGCGGCGCCGGCGCCTACACCACCGGCCACGGTGTCGGCTCCGACATCGGCCAGGGCCTCGCCGACGGCGTGGTGTCCAGGATCGGTGCCGCGGTCGGCTCCGTGATCAGCATGGTGGCAAGCATGGCCGCTGCCGGCCGGCGGGCCGCCCAGACTGGCTCGCCGTCCCGGCTCTTCCGCGACGAGATCGGTATCCCGATCGGCCAGGGCATCGCGGTCGGCATCGACGAGTCCGCCGAGCTGGCCACGGCGGCCGTCCGGCGGCTCGTCGAGGACGCGGCCAACGTCGCCACCGCCCAGTTCGCCGCCGCCGAGATCACGGCGCCGGTCGTGCAGGTCGCTCCCGAGGTGGCGCTGGCGGCGTCGTCGGTCGCCACCGCCGCCGCGGCGTCGTCGGGGCCGCCGCCTGTGATCGTCCGGGGCGACCTGATCGTCCAGGTGCCGCCGGGGACGCCCATCACCCAGCAGGGCGCCCGCGAGTTCGCCCAGGCGTTCCGCACGTCGATCGCGACGTCGGACGCCCGAGTCGCAGCGAGGTTGATCGGCTAGATGGCCAACGACTGGAATCCCGACGACCCAGCGGCACTCGGCGTCCAGTGGCTCCCGCACCGCTCCGGCACGGCTGCGGTCCTGGCGGGCTCGGGGTTCGCTCAGCGGCTCGAGTCGACCAGCGCGGAGACGATCGCTCAGCTGCGGATGCGGATCGCGTCGGACCCGACCGTGACGGCGCCGCTGTACACGATCTGCGACATCATCCCGGCCGGCGACGAGGTCGTCACCCCCCAATCGGTGGTCCTGTCACCGAACGAGGACGTCGCCACCGGCTCGAACCCCAACGACTGGGTCACCGCCACCGGCGGCACCAGCAACCTCTACCAGCAGATCGACGACCAGCCCGTCCAGCTCCCGATCGACGGCGACCACATCCACGTCCGCTCGACCGCCACCAGCTCGCAGGTCGCTTACCGGTGCCACGTCGACACCAGCGCCCTCCCCTCCAC
>DATCLV010000248.1:0-3753 GCA_036563745.1 Acidimicrobiales bacterium
ACTCAAGCCGGGTCAGAAGCTGCGCAGCGCCGTCTGCGATGCGCAGGTGGTCGTCGTCAAGGCACCGTCGGTCGACGTCGAGGTGGGCTGCGGCGGCGCCCCGCTGCTGGCCGAGGGCGACGAGGCCCCGGAGGGCGTGACCCTCGACCCGAGCCTCGGTGAGGGCCCGCTGCTCGGGAAGCGCTACGCCGACGAGGAGCTGGGTCTCGAGCTGCTGTGCAGCCGGGCCGGGTCGGGGGCGCTCACCGTCGACGGCAGGGTGCTCCCGGTCAAGGGCGCCAAGCCGCTGCCCTCGTCGGACTGACGGGATCGGTCGGCCGGGTGGGCAGGGGCCGAGGTCGTCGGCGGCGGCGGGACCGCCGGGGTCGTCGGGGTCGAGGCCGGGACGGGGGCGGACGGACGAGGGGGCGGCGAAGGGGGGTGTCGGCGGGATGAACCTGCTCCTGCTGCTCGACATGGCAGCGGCCGGGCGCGGCGACGAGGTGGCCGTGGAGGCCGGCGGCGACCGGCTGACGGCGGGCGAGCTCCTGACCGGGGCCTGGGCGGGTGCTCGGATCCTGGGCGAGGCGCCGGGGCTGGCCTTCGTGGGCACCAACGGCCTGGCGCTGCCGCTCGGGGTGTTCGCGGCCGCGGCGGCGGGCGTACCGTTCGTGCCGCTGAACTACCGGCTCGGCCACGACCAGCTCCACGACCTGCTGGTCCCGCTGGGCGACGTGCTGGTGGTGGCCGAGGGCGCCGCCGCCGGGGCGCTGGCGGGGCGGGGCCACCGGGTGCTCGGTCCCGACGAGTTCGTGGCCGCGTGCCGGGCCGACGACGGCGGCGACGGGGCGACCGGGCCCGGCGAGGTGCCGGGCGAGTCGGACCACCCCGCGGTCCTGCTCCACACCAGCGGCACCACCTCGGCGCCGAAGGCCGCGGTGCTGCGCCACCGGCACCTGACCTCCTACGTGATCGGGACCGTCGAGTACGGCGGCGCCGACCCCGACGAGGCGGTGCTCGTCAGCGTCCCGCCGTACCACGTGGCCGGGCTCGCCAACCTGCTCAGCAACCTCTACCTGGGCCGGCGGATCGTGTACCTGGGCCAGTTCGACGCCGGCCGCTGGGTCGAGGCCGTGCGCCGCCATCGGATCACCCACGCCATGGTGGTGCCGACGATGCTGGCCCGGATCGCCGACGTGCTGGCGGCGGACGGCGACGACGGGGGGCTGCCGTCGCTGCGGGCGCTGTCCTACGGCGGCGCCCGGACGCCGTCGGGCGTGCTGCAGCGGGTGATGGCCCTGCTGCCCGACGTCGACCTCACCAACGCCTACGGCCTGACCGAGACCAGCTCCACCATCGCCGTGCTGGGCCCCGACGACCACCGGGCGGCCCGCGACGGCGATCCGCTGGCGGTGGCAAGGCTGGCGTCGGCGGGCAAGGTCCTCCCGACGGTCGAGGTCGAGGTGCGCGGGGCTGGCGGGCCGGGCGAGCCGGGGGAGATCTGGGTGCGGGGCGAGCAGGTGTCGGGCGAGTACGCCGGCCGGGACGCCGTGGTCGACGCCGACGGTTGGTTCCCCACCCGCGACCGGGGCTGGCTCGACGACGACGGCTACCTGTTCATCGAGGGGCGCAGCGACGACACGATCATCCGGGGCGGCGAGAACATCGCCCCGGCCGAGATCGAGGAGGTCCTGCTCGCCCACCCCGACATCGACCAGTGCGCGGTGGTCGGTGTGCCCGACGACCAGTGGGGCGAGGTCATCGCCGCCGCGGTGGTGCTGCGGTCGGGGGCGACGCTGTCGGTCGACGCCGTGCGGGACCACGCCCGGGCGCGGCTGCGGGGCTCGAAGACCCCGGACCTCGTGGCGTTCGTCGACGAGCTGCCCTACACCGAGACCGGCAAGCTCCTGCGGCGGGTCGTGCGCGACGACCTCTCCCGGGTCGGTGCCCGCGCCACGTGACCCGGCTGTTAGAAGCACGGCGGTGACGGCCGTGTCGGCGGGGGTCCGGGAGGGGTTGCGCGAGCGCAAGAAGGCGGAGACGCGCCAGGCGCTGGCCGCCGCCGCGCTCGAGCTGGCGGAGGCGCTGGGTCCCGACGGCGTGACCGTCGAGGCGATCGCCGAGGCGGCCGGCGTGTCGCCGCGGACGTTCTTCAACTACTTCGCCACGAAGGAGGACGCGGTCGTCGGGATGAGCCCGGCGCACTCGTCGGCCCTCCTGGCCGACCTGGTGGCGCGCCCGGCGGGCGAGGCGCCGCTGGAGGCCCTGCGGGCGACCGCCCTGGCGGCCGCGGCGCGGCTGGAGGCGGGTGCCGACGACTGGATGCGGCGCCGCGCCCTGTTCCACCGCCACCCGACGCTGGCCGGGCGGCAGGCGGCCCGGCTGGCCGAGGTGGAGCGCGGGATGGTCGAGGAGATCGCCCGGCGCACCGGGCTCGACCCCGACGCGGACCCGTACCCGGCGCTGGTCGTGGCGGCGGCGCTGGGCGCGATCCGCGTCGCCATCGCCACGTGGACGACCCGCGCCCGCCCGGGTTCGCTGACCGACCACCTCGACGCCACCTTCGCCCAGCTCGCCGCCGGCCTCCCCGACCCGTCCGACCCGTCGAACCCGTCCAACCCGTTGCGTTGATCGGGTCGCATGTGTCGGCCTGAGCAACGCGATCTGGGAAGAGGGGCCACCAGCACCCTCGTCGTCTGGTGACCCGTCCGTTAGTTCTAGCGCACCGGAGAGACCGCAGGACGTCTTTACGTGCTCGGGTCGGCAGGGGATACTGTGACCCTGGTGTTAGTAACGGACCCCAGTCGCAACGAGCCTCGGGTTCCCGGACCACCGTTGACCTGCTGACTGGAGGAGGGGCATGGACCTCGAGCTCTCGGACGACGAGGCCGCGCTGCGGGAGAACGTGCGGTCGGTGCTCTCCGGCATCTGCCCGCCCTCGACGGTGCGCGCCGTCCACGAGGGCACGGGCGACGGCTCGGGCGTCTGGGCGCGGATGGTCGACCTGTCGTGGCCGGCGCTGGCGATCCCCGAGGCGCACGGCGGGCTCGGGATGGGGTTCGTGGAGGTGGCGATCGTGGTCGAGGAGCTGGGCCGGTCGGTGGCGCCGGGCCCGTTCCTCGCCACGGTCACCCAGTTCGCCCCCGCCGTGCGCGAGGTGGGCGACCTCGGCGGGACGAACGGCGGGACGAACGGCGGCGCGGGCGACGCCGACGGGCCCGGGCCGGCGCCGTTCGCCGCCGATCTGCTGCGGCGGCTCGCCGCCGGCGAGCTGACCGGCGCCGTCGCCCAGGCCGAGGGCGCGGATTGGGGGCCCGCCGCCGGGTCGGTCACCGCCACGCCCGGGTCCGGCGGGAGCTGGGTGCTGCACGGGACGAAGGGACCGGTGCTCGACGGCGCGACCGCCGACGAGGTGCTGGTCGTGGCCGCCGGCGCGAACGGGGCGTCCGGCCTCGGAGCGTTCGTGGTCCCCGGCGCGGCGCTCGCCACGACGGCCCGGCCGGTGATCGACCCCACGCTGCCGCTCGCCGACGTCGGCCTCGACGGCGTCGTGGTCCCGGCCGACCGGGTGCTGGCCGCCCCCGGTACCCCCGGCGTCGCCGAGGCGCTGGCGCGGGCGGGGCACGAGGCCACCGTGGCCCTCGCCACCGCCACCGTCGGGACCTGCCGGGCGATCTTCGAGCAGACGGTCGCCTACACGAAGGTGCGCGAGCAGTACGGGCGGCCGATCGGGTCGTTCCAGGCGCTCAAGCACCGCATGGCCGACCTGCTCCT
>DATCLV010000262.1:0-5373 GCA_036563745.1 Acidimicrobiales bacterium
GTGGGGGAGGCGTTCGACCACGAGCTGGTGGTCCTCGATCCCCACGCCCGGCGCACCCCGCTGGCGGCGGCGACGCCGGCGCTCTACGACGAGGTGCTGGCCGCCCGCCGCACCCCGGACTGGCCCGACGCGCGGATCGCCGACCGCTGACGGGCGGCGACAGGCGGCCGGGGCATCGGGGCATCGGCGGGACGGTCGGGCCCGTGGTTCCGTGGCCCGGGAGGTGGCGGATGTCGACGGGACGATCCGGCCGAGGAGGTCCTCGGTCGCCGTCCCGCCCGAGGCTCGCCGGTGCCGGTGCCGGTGCCGGTGCCGGTGCCGGTGCCGGGGGGTCGGGCCTTCGTCGGCTTGGCTCCCGGACGCCGGAGCCGGACCACCGCTGACGCCGACGTCGGACCACCGGGGGTTGGGGTGTGCGGTCGGCCTGGTCCGGGGGACCGCCCTCGGCGTCGATCACGTCGTGTGCTCGCGGCGGCTTCGGTCGGCTCGCGGCGATCTCGCCCGCCGAGGTCGGGGGTCGCTGCGGGGCGGTCGCGCAGTCCCCCGGCGAAGGGTGCGAGGGGCACTAATGTTCGGCTTCTGTGCTTGCCCACGCCCACAGGGCGCTGTTGAAGGTCTACCGGCGGCTGCCGCGCTCGCTCCGGCGGTGGGTGGTGCGGCTGCTGACGCCGTCGTTCACGGTCGGCGCGGCCTGCATCATCGAGCGCGAGGACGGCTCGCTGCTGCTGGTGCGGCAGGTGTACCGGCGGGGATGGGGGATGCCGGGCGGCCTCGCCCAGCGCCGGGAGGCCGTGGCCGACACCGCCCGCCGTGAGGTCCTCGAGGAGGTGGGCCTGGCGGTCGAGCTCGTCGGGGAGCCGCGGGTGGTGGTCGACCCCGAGCCGCGGCGGGTCGACGTGATCTTCCGGGCCCGGCCGGCCGACGGTGCCGACCCCGACGGCGTGCGCCCGTCGTCGCCCGAGATCGCCGAGGTCCGGTGGTTCTCGCCCGGCGACCTGCCCGACCTCCAGCACGAGACGGTCGCCGCGCTCCGCGTCCTGTCGCTGCTCAACTCGGTCTGACCGCAGGTCCGCCGCCGTCGGCCGCCCCGGCTGACCGGGCCGGCTCGCCGGCGCTCAGCCCGTGAGGGCGTCGACCAGTCGGCGGTGGTGGGCGGAGCAGGGGTGGCGCAGCTTGGTCAGCGCCTTCGCCTCGATCTGGCGGATGCGCTCGCGGGTCAGGCCGAACTCGCGGCCGACCTCGTCGAGCGTGAGCGGCTCGTCCTCGGCGAGGCCGAACCGCAGCTCCAGGACGCGGCGCTCCCGGGCGCCGAGGCTGTCGAGCAGGACGAGGAGGTTGCGGCGCTCGATGGCCGCGGCGGCCAGGTCGAAGGGCGACTCGGCGGTGGTGTCGGCGACGAGGTCGCCCAGCTCGTGGTCGCCGTCCTCGCCGATGGTGGCCGACAGCGACACCAGGTCGGGGGCGGCCTGGAGCGCCATCTCGATCTTCTCGACGGGCAGGCCGGTCTCCTCGGCCAGCTCACGGGCGGTCGGCTCGCGGCCCAGCGACTTCAGCAGCACCGCCGACGTGCGGGTGAGCGTCGCCAGGAGGTCCATCAGGTGGGACGGCAGGCGGATCGTGCGGCCCTTGTCGGCGATGCCCCGGCCGATCGCCTGGCGGATCCACCAGGTGGCGTAGGTGGAGAACTTGAAGCCCTTGCGGTGGTCGAACTTCTCCACCGCCCGCATCAGCCCGAGGTTGCCCTCCTGGATGAGGTCGAGCAGCGACATCCCGGGCGACTGGTAGCGCTTGGCGATCGACACGACGAGCCGCAGGTTCGCTTGGATGAACCGCTGCCGGGCCGCTTCCCCGGCCCGCTGCTCGGCGAGGAGCCGGCGTCGCTCCGCAGGGGTGAGCCGGACCGACGGCGGGGGTGGGGGCGACGGGGACCGGGACGGTGCCGCGGCGCGTCGCTGGTCCGTGGCGCCGTCGTCGCTGTCGACCTCGTCGTCGGTGGTGGCGGGGCGACCGTCGGCGGCCGCGAGGCGGGCGGTCGCGGCACGGCCCCGGGCCATGATCTCCGCCAGCTCCGTCTCCTGGGCGGCGGTGAGGAGGGGGTGGGAACCGAGCTCGGCCAGGTAGCGGCGGGTGAGATCGACGGTGCCGTCGGCGGGGGAGCGCCGATCCGCTGCTACCACGGGCGGGCGCTCCGGACTCGGGCGACAGGCGGCATCGGGTCGTCCTTCCGTCGGGTCGGACTACGGTCGTTGTGTGGCCGAACGTAGTGGCGAGGGCGCTGGCGATCGGGGATCCCCGCCACTTCTCGTGTCCGCCTGCCTGCTCGGTGTGCGCTGCAACCACGAGGGTGCGGCGAACACGAGCGAGGCGGTGGTGGCGCTGCGGGAGCGGTTCCGACTGGTGCCGGTGTGCCCCGAGACGGTCGGCGGACTCCCGACACCGAGGCCGGCCGCCGAGCGGCGACCCGACGGCTCGGTGCGGAACGAGGCCGGCGAGGACGTCACCGCGGCCTACCGCCGGGGTGCCACCCATGCCGTCCGCCTGGCCCGGTCGACGAGGGCGGTGGGCGCCGTCCTGAAGGCCCGATCGCCGTCGTGCGGGTGCCACGAGATCAAGGTCGACGGGCAACGGGTCCCCGGCGAGGGGGTGACCGCCGAGGCCCTTCGCGAGGCCGGCGTCCCCGTCGCCGACGAAGACGACGTCGCCCGCGGGGTACCCTGGCTCGTTCCACCACCGGGCGCGTAGCTCAGCTGGCTAGAGCGCTGCCCTTACAAGGCAGATGTCGGGGGTTCGAGTCCCTCCGCGCCCACCAGGTCAGAGCGGCGCAGCGGCGCCGGCGGCGGGAGTTACTCCAACGGAGTTTCCAACGGCGTGCCAACACCTCCCCGGCGGACGGCTTCGAGATGCTGCTGCGCTGGGGATGGCGAGCGACGACCGACGTCGTCAATGGCCACCGTCCGAGACGAGCGGGGCCCTGCGGGACGTTCCCGGACATCCTCGAGTCCCCCATCAGCTGACACCGCACGAGGTCGTGGCCGTGGTGGGTGACGGGGGGTAGCTTTCGGGGCATCGAGCCGCACGAGCAGGGACCCGTGGTGTCCGGGCGGGGAGAGCGTGACAGCGATGCCGCCGTCGACGCTGCCGTCGGGGGCGGGCGCGGGCGGCGGTTGCTGCGGCGGGCGCGGTGGCTGCTGCTGGGGTCGGTGGCGGTCGCCAACACGGTCGGGGTCGCGGTGGCCGTGGCGTGCATCGCCCTGGTGCTGCCCGGCGGGCCGATCGACGACGTCGGGCGGGTCGTCGCCGTCAACGCCGTCGTGGGCGTCGCCTACGTGGCGCTGGTCGTGGTGCCGGCGGTCGTCGTGTGCGTCGAGCGCTGGATGGGCGCCGGCGGCCGGTGGCTCGTCGAGGGCCGCGCCCCGACCGAGCGGGAGGTGACCGCCGTCCTCCGCACCCCGCTCCGGGCCTTCGGGGCCGCGGCGACCCTGTGGCTGGCGGCGGCGGTCGTGTTCTCGGTGCTCAACGGCATCCTCGAACTGGAGCTGCTGGCCCGGGTCGGGTTCACCGTCGCCTTCGGTGGCCTGGTCACGGCCACCTTCACCTACCTCCTGGCCGAGCGCACCACCCGACCGCTCGCCAAGGTGGCGCTGGCCACCGGGGGAGCGCGGCGGCCCCGGCTCCCCGGGGTCGCCACCCGGACGATGCTCGGCTGGGTCATGGGCACCGGCATCCCGGTGGTCGGCCTGGTGGTGGTGGCGGTGTTCTCGCTGATCGACCCCGCCGAGGCGACCAAGCGGAGCCTGGCCGTGACGATGATCGTCCTGGGCGGCGTCGTCCTGGTGTTCGGCGGCTGGGTGACGGCGCTCGGCGCCCGGGCCGTGGCCGAGCCGATCGTGGCGCTGCGGCGTGCGACCGAGCGGCTGGGCCGGGGCGACCTGTCGACCCGGGTCGAGGTGGCCGACGGCAGCGTCCTCGGCCTCCTCCAGGCGGCCTTCAACGACATGGCCCAGGGCCTGGAGGAACGGGAGCGGCTCCGCGACCTCTACGGCCGCCAGGTCGGCGAGGACGTCGCCCGCGGCAGCCTCGAGCGCGGCACGTCCCTGGGCGGGGAGGTGCGGGACGTGGCCGTGGTGTTCGTCGACGTGGTCGGCTCGACCGAGCTGGCCGCGACCCGCCCGGCCGCCGAGGTCGTCGACCTGCTCAACGCCTTCTTCGGGGTGGTGGTCGACGAGGTCGATGCCAACGGCGGGTGGGTCAACAAGTTCCAGGGCGACGCCACCCTCGCCGTCTTCGGCGCCCCCGAGCCGCTGCCCGACGCCGCCGACCGGGCCCTCGCGACCGCCCGCGCCCTGGCCCGCCGCCTGCCCGCCGAGGTGCCCGAGCTGCCGGCGGGGATCGGCGTCGCCTACGGACCCGTGGTCGCGGGCAACGTCGGGGCCGAGCGCCGCTTCGAGTTCACCGTGGTCGGTGACCCGGTCAACGAGGCGGCTCGGCTCACCGAGCAGGCCAAGCAGCGGTGCCCGATGGTGGTGGCGTCGGCCGCGGTCGTCGAGGCGGCGGGCGGGCCCGAGCGGGACCGCTGGTCGCTCGACGGCACCGCCCACCTGCGTGGCCGTTCGGCGCCGACCCGGCTCGCCGTCCCCGTGACACCGAGCGTTCCCGGCCCGGCCGACTCGACCGACCCGACCGACCCGACCGACCCGACCACGGCGGAGGTCGACGAAGCGGAGGCCTGAGGCCCAGGCCGTCGTCCGGGCGCCGACGGGTGGTGCCTGTCGTCCCGTGCCCGGATGTCCCGCACGCTTCCGGGCGGCCGATCCGGCGAACGGTCCGGCGCGCCTCGGGCTCGGCCACCGGGTCACCCCACGGCCGCGCCGTGCGGAACGTCGGACCTGTCACCCCGCCGGCGGGCGCCGTCGATCGCCGTGGCCCTACCGGGTCGGCTCGGCCGGTTGCACGCCGGGACGCAGCGGGCCCGGGCGCAGGCGGGCTCCTGGTTCGGGCTGGTCCACGTCGTCCCTCGTGCACCAGCCGCCGGCCGACCTGGTGACGAGCCGCGGGAGCGCCCTGTCAGCGGTGTGGTGCCGATCGGGCGCGCCCGAGCGGCGCTGGGTCGAGGTCCTCGCTCGGCCAGCGGATCAGCGGCAGCCGGGCCGTGTCCCGTGGCGCCTGGGCGTGTCGCCGCGGTGCCCTGCCGGGTCGTTGCCGGCGGCCGCCGCTCGTGGCTGGCGCACCGGACCAGGCGGCGGGGTCAGGCGGGTTCCTGGGGTTCGGGGAGGTCGTCGAGTTGGTCGGCGTCGTCGAGCGCGCCCAGCGCCGGGGCGTCCGGGTCCCGACGCTCGACCTCGTCCACCGGGTCGTCGCCCGGCTGGTCCTCGT
>DATCLV010000271.1:0-7532 GCA_036563745.1 Acidimicrobiales bacterium
GCCGTTCCCGGCCCCGCCGAGCGAGGACGCGCGGGCCGGGCGGGGCCGGCTGCGGGTCCCGGGCCGCGACCGCCCTACGATCGGGCCCGCATGGCCGACCACCCGAAGCCCTCACCCAACAGCACCGACTACGCCCCCAACGCCCTCCCGTCGACGGGGGCCCGGGTGCTGGCGTTCGTGTCGATCCTGCTGGCCGGCGCGTGCGGCGGGATCATCGGCTACGCCTTCGTCGACCTGCAGTGCGACGGCGACTGCACGGTCCAGCGCGGCCTCGGTGCCCTCACCGGCGCCCTGATCGGCGCGGTCGGCGTCGCCGTGGTCGCCACGCTCGCGCTGCGGGCCATGGGCGAGTGGCGGATCATCCAGCACCGCGAGTCGGTCGCCGACGACCGGAAGCGCTAGCCGGAGGCATCGGAGAGGCGCCGCCGCCCCGACCTCAGGGGGCGCCCTTCAGGGCGGCGACCGCCAGGTCGATGCCCTCGTCGTCGACGTCGTGGTGGGTCACCAGCCGCACCAGTCGGGGCCCCAGGGTCACGGCGCCGATGCCCTCGCCCGCCAGGTAGCGGAGCAGCGCCAGCGGGTCGGGGTGCTCGAACAGCACCACGTTGGTGGTGTGCTCGGGCGGGGCGCCGCGGTTGCTGCCGGGCCACCGCTCCTCCACCGCGGCCAGCAGGCGCCGGGCCCGCTCGTGGTCCTCGGCCAGCCGGTCGACCATCGTCTCCAGCGCCACCAGGCCGGCGGCGGCCACGATCCCGACCTGCCGCATGCCGCCGCCCAGGCGCTTGCGCTCCATGCGGGCGGCCTCGACGAAGTCCTCCGGCCCGGCCAGCAGCGACCCGATCGGCGCGCCCAGCCCCTTCGACAGGCAGGCGGTCACCGAGGCGCCCAGCGACCCGTAGGCGGCGGGGGCGACGCCGGTGGCGACCGCGGCGTTGAACAGCCGGGCGCCGTCGATGTGCACGGGGACGCCGACGTCGGCGACGGCCCGGAGCTTCTCCAAGGGCCAGGCCCGCCCGCCCGAGGCCAGGTGGGTGTTCTCGACGCACACCACGCTGGGCCGGGGCCACCGGTGCTGCGACCCCTCCAGCAGCCAGGCGATCTCGGCGGGGTCGAGGGTGCCGTCGGTGTCGTCGACCACGTGGAGCTGGGCCACCTGGTTGAGGCCGAACGCCCCACCCTCGTGCGACACCACGTGCTGCCGCCGCCCCACCAGCACCGACGTGCCGGCGGGCGCCAGCACCCGGAGCGCCACCTGGTTGGCCATCGTGCCCGAGGGCAGGAACAGGGCGGCCGGCTGGCCCACGCGCTCGGCGAACACCTCCTGGAGGCGGATGACGGTCGGGTCGTCGCCGAAGCCGTCGTCGCCCACCTCGGCCTCGGCCATCGCCCGGCGCATCGCCGGGGTGGGGCGGGTGACGGTGTCGCTGCGGAGGTCTACTCGGATCGGGGCTCCCACCCGCAGCACGGTACCGGCCGTGATCGAGCCGTCCGGTTCGAGCCGTCGGGCGACCGGGCGGGACCGACCTCGGCCTGGACGAACCGCCGGGAACGATCCCGCCGAAGTCGTCCCGACAGGGGGCGACCGGTACCGTCGACGGGCGTGCCGACCGGATCCCCCGACCCCATCGCCCTGGTCGACCTCGCCACCGAGGTGGCCCGCAAGGCGGCCGACCTCCTCCTGGAGGGCGCGCAGCGCACCCGCGACTCGGTCGAGACGAAGACCTCGACCACCGACATGGTCACCGAGATGGACCACGCCTCGGAGGCGCTGATCGTCGAGCTGCTGCAGGCCGCCCGGCCCGACGACGGCATCGTCGCCGAGGAGGGCAGCTCCCGGCCCGGCTCCACCGGGCTGCGCTGGGTGATCGACCCGCTCGACGGCACCACCAACTACCTGTACGGCCTCCCGGGGTGGGCCGTGTCGATCGCCGCCGAGCAGGTCACCGACCGCGGCGACCGCCGGGTGCTGGCGGGCGTGGTGCTCGACGCCGTCCACGACCGGCTCTACAGCGCCGCCGCCGGCCACGGCGCCCGGGTGAACGGCGAGCCGATCCGCTGCTCCGACGCCACCGACCTGTCCCGGGCCCTGGTGGGGACCGGTTTCGGCTACCAGCCCGAGCGGCGCCGCGACCAGGCCCGCGTGCTGGTGGAGCTGCTCCCCCGGGTCCGCGACATCCGCCGGAACGGCGCCGCCGCGGTCGACCTGTGCCTGGTCGCCTGCGGCCGGCTCGACGCCTACTACGAGCACGGGCTGGCGTGGTGGGACCACGCCGCGGGGTCACTCATCGCGGCCGAGGCGGGGGCCGTCGTCTCGCCGCTGGGCGACCGCACGGTGCTCGACGGGTCGATCGTGGCGGCCGCACCGGGCGTCCACGCCGCGCTCCGTGGCCTGCTCGATGCCCTCGGTGCCTCGGAAGTGGCATGAGTCACCGCCTGACCTGCTTCGTCATTCGACTGCAACGAGCGTGAGCACGCGACCGTCACGATCCGTCGCCATGCTTGGCGGAATGACCGCCGCTGCCTCGCCGACGCGTCCGCCCACGGGCGGGCACGACGGCCGGAACGCTGCCCGAGACGATCAGGCCAGCCCGATCTCCGTCACCCAGGAAGGGACCACCGTCGTGATCGCCGTCGAGGGCCACCTCGACCTGTCGACCGGGGAGCTGCTCGTCAGCGCGGCCAACGCAGCCGTCGAAGGCACCGGGGCCACGCGCCTCGACATCGACCTGCGGGCGCTCGACGAGTTCGACGACGCCGGCGCCAGCGCCCTGGTGTCGTGCCGTGAGCTCGGCACCCGCCTGGCCGAGGGCCTCCACTACCGGACCGGCCGCGGCCCGGGGCGGGAGGCGCTGCTGGCGGCCTACACCGACATCGACGTCGACTCCGACGTCGAGTAGCACCCGAAACCGACCGTCGAAACCCTCGACCTCCCTGCTCAGCGGCAACCCTCGACCTCGACCTCTCCCTGAGGGCGAGACACCCTCGACCTCCGGCCGACGGGCGGCTCCGACGCCGTACGTCGCGTACGGCCACCACGAGCGTCGCCGCATGAGGCACCATTCTGACCGTGGCAACTCGCATCCTGACCGTTGAAGACGACGAGCGCATCCGGACGGCCGTGAAGCTCGCCCTCGAGGACGAGGGCTGGACCGTCGAGGAGTCCGAGACCGGCGAAGAGGCGCTCGCCGCCTTCAGTCGGAAGGCTGCGGACGTCGTCCTGATCGACATCATGCTCCCGGGCCTCGACGGGTTCGAGGTGTGCCGGCGCATCCGCAAGGACTCCGACGTGCCGATCGTCATGGTCACCGCCCGGGCCGACACCCACGACGTGGTGGCGGGCCTGGAGGCCGGGGCCGACGACTACCTGACCAAGCCGTTCGCGCCCAAGGAGCTGTCGGCGCGCATCCGCGCCCTGCTCCGCCGGGCCCGCGCCAGCGACCCGGCCAGCCCGCACCTGCGGTTCGGCGACCTGGAGATCATCCCCGACGAGGGCGTGGTCCGCCGGGCCGGCCAGGAGATCCACCTCACCAAGACCGAGTTCAAGCTGCTGGTCGAGCTGGCCTCCAGCCCCGGCCGCGTGTTCAGCCGCGAGGTGCTGCTCGAGCGGGTCTGGGGCTACGGCTACTTCGGCGACGGCCGGCTGGTCGACGTCCACGTCCGCCGGCTGCGCACCAAGGTCGAGAACGACCCCGCCAACCCGCAGCACGTCGTCACGGTGCGAGGCCTCGGCTACAAGCTCCAGGCGTGACCCGGTCGGCGTGACGGGACCCACCCGACCCGACGACACCATGACCCGATGACCAGATGAAGCGACCCCGGTTCCTGCCACGGCTGGGGCTCCGGGCCCGGATCACCATCGCCTTCGCCGTCGGCGCCCTCCTCCTCTCGGCGCTCCTCGCCGCGTCCACCTGGGGCTTCACCCGCCAGAACCAGCTCGACCAGCGGTCCACGAGCGCCACCACCCTGGCGGTCGCCAACGCCGAGAACATGGCGCAGGGCATCAACGCGGCCACGCCCGACCTGCAGGAGCTGCTCCAGGCCCAGCCGCGGCCCACCGGCGCGCACCCGATCCTCCTCTACGAGGGCGACTGGTACCCGGCCGACCCGTCCTACGGCGAGGACGCCCTGCCGCGGGAGCTCATCGAGGTCGTGCAGGGCGGCGACGACGCCCGCATGCGCTACACGTACGACGGCGAGGTGTACCTGGCGGTCGGCGTGAAGCTCGACACCGACGTCGACGCCGCCTACTTCGAGGTCGTGTCGCTCGAGGAGCTCGAGCAGACCCTCGAGACGCTGGGCTTCTCCCTGATCGCCGCCGCCCTCGTCACCACCCTCTGCGGCGCCGGCCTGGGCTGGTGGGCCGCCCGCCGCGTGCTCCGCCCGCTCAACCGGGTGGGCGCCGCCGCCAAGGACATCGCCCGGGGCGACCTCGCCACCCGCGTCGAGGCCAGCGACGACCCCGACCTCGCTCAGCTCGCCGAGTCGTTCAACGAGATGGCGGCGGCGCTGGAGCAGCGGATCGAGCGCGACACCCGCTTCGCGTCCAACGTGAGCCACGAGCTGCGGTCGCCGCTGACCACGCTGTCGGCGTCGATCACGGTGCTGGAGAACCACCGCGACGACATGCCCGAGCGGGCCCGGGCGGCGCTCGACCTGATGGTCGCCGACGTCAACCGGTTCCGGCAGCTCATCGAGGACCTGCTGGAGATCTCCCGCTTCGACGCCGGCGTGATGCACCTCGACGTCTACGAGGTGCGGGTCGCCGAGCTGGTCATGCAAGCCGTGGGCGCCGCCACCGACGCCGACATCCCCCTCGACATCGACTCCGAGCTGGCGGGCGTCGTCGTCGAGGCCGACAAGCGGCGGCTCATGCGCGTGATCGCCAACCTCATCGACAACGCCGCCAAGTACGGCGGCGGCGCCACCCGGGTCGAGCTGCGGCAGGTCGACGACAAGGTGCAGATCGCCGTGGAGGACGACGGCCCCGGCATCCCCGACGAGGACCGCGACCGCATCTTCGACCGGTTCTCCCGCGGCCTGTCCGCCGCCGACCGCCGCACCTCCGGCGGCGAGGGCGTCGGCCTCGGCCTGTCGCTGGTGGCCGAGCACATCCGCCTGCACAAGGGCCGCGTGTTCGTGGAGGACCGGCCCGACGGCCGCAGCGGCGCGCGGTTCGTCGTGCAGCTGCCGGCGGCCCGGGGGTCGGCGTCGTCCAACGGGAACAGCGCGGAGTCGTGACCGTGGCCGCCCGGCACCCCGTCGCCCGGCGGCTGCTGGCCGCCCTCCCGCCGCTGGCCCTGGTCGCCGGGGTCGTCGGCTGCGGCCTCAGCACCGACGACGAGCCCCAGGCGATCCCCAACGGCACCGCCGACCCCGACACGACCACCACCACGACCACCCGCCCCGCGCCGGTCGGCGAGACCGACAACGTGACCGTCTACTTCCTCCAGAGCGTGGAGGGGGCCGAGGAGGTGCTGTACGAGGCGCAGCGCCAGGTGCCGCTGCCCGCCACGCCGGCCACCCGGCTCGACGCCCTCTTCACCCAGCCACCGACCGACGAGGAGCGCGAGGAGGGGGTCTGGTCGGCCATCCCCGTCGACGCCGTCCTGGCCGACCGCCCCCGCCAGGAGGGCACCGTGCTCGTCGTCGACCTGCCCGAGGGCGTCTACGACCAGCTCCACGGCGTCATCGCCCAGGACGCGTTCGCCCAGATCGTCTTCACCGCCACCGCCATCCCGGGGGTGAGCGCGGTCGCCTTCCAGCGGGACGGGAGCCCGTTCGAGGCGGTCGACGGCTCCGGCCAGGCGCAGCGGGGCCCGCTCAGCCGCGCCGACTTCCCCGAGCTCGACCCCGAGGCGGCCGCGGGCCGCGAGGGGCGCGAGGCCCGCGAGGAGGGGCGCGACGAGGGCCGCCAGGCGGGCGCGGACGGCGACGAAGCGGTCCCGGGGGCGGCCGTACCGCCTGCTGGGGACGCACTAGTGTCCTGATCCGCGCGGGGCCGGACCCGGCGGACGAGCGCGCGCCCCGACGGCGCGCACCACGACAGCGGGCAGAGTGAGCGGACCATCCATGACCTACCACCTCGGCATCGACCTGGGGACCACGTACACGGCGGCGGCGACACACGAAGGCGGGCGGATCGAGGTCGTGCCGCTCGGCGACCGGGGGCCGACCATCCCGTCGGTCCTGTTCATGCGGCCCGACGGGAACATCGTCGCCGGCGACGCCGCCAACCGGCACGCCGTCACCGACCCGGAGCGCATCGCCCGCGAGTTCAAGCGCCGCCTGGGCGACCCGACACCGGTCCTCCTGGGCGGGGTGCCGACCCCGCCGGAGACGCTCACCGCCCACCTGCTCCGCTGGGTCTACGACACCGTGGTGCGGGCCAAGGGCCAGGCCCCGGTGAAGGTGGCGCTCACCCACCCCGCCAACTGGGGCCCCTACAAGCGCGACCTGCTCCTGCGGGCCGCCGAGACCGCCGGCGTCACCGACGTCACCCTCGCCACCGAGCCCCAGGCCGCCGCCATCTCCTACGCCAACCAGGAGCGGGTCGAGCCGGGGGCGGTCATCGCCGTCTACGACCTGGGCGGCGGCACCTTCGACGCCGCCGTGCTCCGCAAGGAGGCCGACAGCAGCTTCACCATCCTCGGCCAGCCCGAGGGCATCGAGCGGCTGGGCGGCATCGACTTCGACTCGGCGGTGTTCGCCCACGTCACCCAGGCCCTGGAGGGCGTGTTCGACGAGCTCGACCCCGAGGACGATGCCACCGTCGCCGCCGTCGCCCGCCTGCGCCAGGAGTGCACGCAGGCCAAGGAGGCGCTGTCGCTCGACACCGAGGCCGTCATCCCGGTGCTGCTCCCCACCACGCAGACCGAGGTGCGCACCACCCGGGCCGAGCTGGAGGGCATGATCCGCCCGCCGCTCGTCGAGACGGTCACCGCCATGCAGCGGGCCCTGCGCTCGGCCGGCCTCGAGCCGAAGGACGTGAGCCACATCCTGCTGGTGGGCGGGTCGTCGCGGATCCCGCTGGTGGCGCAGATGGTGTCGAGCGAGCTGGGCCGCCCGGTCGCCGTCGACGCCCACCCCAAGCACGCCATCGCCCTGGGGGCCGCCATCGTCGCCGCCCGCGCCGCCGGCGTGGCGGTGGGCGACGCCGCCAAGGCCGCACCGCCGCCCCCGCCCCCGGGTGCCGCACCGGCGGCGGCCACGGCCGCGGCCGGGGCCGCCGGGGTGGCCGCGACCGCCGCCGCGGGGTCGGCCGCATCCGCTCCCCCGCCGCCGGCCACCGGCCCGACGCCGGCCCCCCAGCCGGCCGCCGCGCCACCACCGCCGCCTGCGGCACCCACACCGCCACCCGCGCCCACGCCCGCCGCGCCGCCGCCCCCGGCCGCGCCGGCAGCTCCGCCGCCGCCCGCCGCGCCCCAGCCGGCGGCCGCTGCGGCCCCTCCCCCGCCGCCCGGTCAGCCCGGTCAGCCCGGCCGACCGGCCGCGCCCGGGGCCCCGAGCGGCGGCTACGCGGCCGCGCCGCCCCC